>JAESSR010000316.1 GCA_016764015.1 Phycisphaerales bacterium | reverse complement strand
ATCGCCGACTTTGGTGCGTTTGTTGACCTCGGCGGCATTGATGGACTCTTGCATATCACCGATATGTCGTGGGGCCGAATCAATCACCCATCAGAACTCCTCAAAATCGATGACAAAGTCGAGGCTAAGGTCCTCAACATCGATCGCGAGAAGGAAAAGATCGCTCTGGGTCTCAAGCAGACCGAGTCCTCCCCATGGGAAGAGATCGAAGCGAAGTTCCCAGTCGGCTCACGCATCAAGGGTGAAGTGGTCAACATCATGTCCTACGGTGCGTTTATCCGCCTCGAAGATGGAATCGAAGGCTTGGTCCACATCTCCGAGATGTCATGGACTCGGCGTGTGAACCACCCATCGGAGATCGTCACAGCGGGTGAAGAGATCGAAGTGGTTGTTCTCGAAATCGATAAGAACAAGCAGGAAATCTCGCTTGGTATGAAGCAGACAGAGGTCAACCCTTGGGAACTCGTTTCCGAGAAATACCCAAACGGCACCATCGTCACCGGCACGATCCGCAACCTCGCCAACTACGGTGCGTTTGTCGAAATCGAGCCGGGCATCGACGGGCTCCTTCATATCTCCGATATGTCCTGGACCAAGAAGGTGACGCATCCAAACGAGCTCTACAAGAAGAGCGACGAGGTCGAGTGTGTTGTGCTTGATGTCGATCGCGACAAGCAGCGTATCTCGCTTGGTATCAAGCAGCTCTCCGAAGACCCATGGGCAGAAGCTATCCCGGGTGCGTATCAGCCTGGCATGGTTGTTCGAGGCAAGGTCACCAAGATCACCAACTTTGGTGTCTTCGTCGAGCTTGAAGAAGAACTCGAAGGGCTCTTGCACATCTCAGAACTCGCAGACCACAAAGTCGAGAACCCGCAAGATGTCGTCACCGTCGATGAAGAAGTGGATGTCAAAATCCTCAGAGTCGACATCGACGATCGCAAGATCGGTCTCTCCCTCAAGCGTGCCCAGTGGGGCGATGCTTCAGGCGGCGAAGGCGGCTCAGAAGAAGGTTCAACCGGCGGCGGCTCATCGAGCGGCGGCATGGGCGGCATCAAAATGCCAACCAAGGGTGGTATGGACGATCACGGTGCCATGGGTACCGACAAGATCGAACTCTAACCCTGAGTTGAGCATGAGTTGAACCTCATTGAACCTCAATGGGGGTTCCAAATCTCCAAAACGCAAACGCCCCGGCCAACAAGTGGCCGGGGCGTTTTTTGTGTCCCAAGGGCGCGTACGCTTTCGGTTTTCATAGATCAAACGCCTTCATCGGCGTGACGCGAGCTGCTGGGGGTGCGGCACAAACATCCTTACAGACGCTCGTGGCTGACAATTCGCAAGAGCATCAAACACACAGGAAAGTGCTTGATGCTCGGTGTGTCATTGGTTTGGGCTTAACAAAGAGCGACGAAGCTCAGCAAAGTCAAAATGGCGATCCGGCGGCGGACGGTTGTCATTACGAATATTTGTGTCATTGTGGTTGCCATGGAAGATTCCTTTTTTCAGTTGTACTCAAGAGACTTGCAATCAGTGTGCCAACGCCATGCGTTTGGTCCACCATCCGCTCTATCATGTTCTATCATGCTCTCAGGCGGATCACCAATACTTCTCGGACGAGCATGAATGTGGAACCGCTACCACATGATGCACGAAAACAACATGATGAGTCAACACAAATCTTCCAAAGTGGCACCAAAGCACCAATCAGCATCAACGCCCGATAACCAGGGCAGGGTGCTGATCGACGCAATGAACACGATCATCGTTTTCATCCTCGTGTTTCTGATGGGGACGGTATCGCTGTCCCATGCCCAGCCAACGGTGCCGGTCCAAGACAGCCTTGATGCATTTGCCAATGTCCAACAATGGGTCCGAGATTGGCAAATGCCATCCAAAGATGACCCTGAGATTGAGACTATACCTGTTGCCGCAGCCATCGTCACGCTTCGGCTCGATGGGCGTGTCTTTGGGCGTGGATCAGCGGTCTCGCTTGATCCAAATGCAACGCTTGTCTGGCAGGCAGCCAAAGAAGCGCTGGCAAGCGCCAATGCCAAGCTCACCGCTGAGCGAGACGCGATGTGGGATGATTTCATCGCTGATCTTTCATCTCGTATCACCATCACACTCGAAGTTGCTGATGTGCTGATCCCGATCTCCAAATCCGCGATCGATCAACCCGGGTTTGGGTATACTCCAGGTGTGATGGGGGTGGTTGTTCGGCGCGGCGATCAGCTCGAAATGCTCGGCCCAGAGTCAATGCTCGCACGCAACACCGATATGACCCAGAGCGCGATGGCCTTGTCCAACGCACTCGCGGGTGATGCCAGTGCGGTACTCCGTTCGCCAGCCCAACTTGTTGAATCGGGGTGTTCGTTTTATCGCTTCGAGCCGATCGTGCTCGCCCAGCCGGGCGAATCAATGGGGGCCTCGTTTATTGATCGTGGGGGACGCGTGATTGATGATTCAGAGATATCCATGCGTTCGATCTCTCTGCTTTCGGAGAACATCGCGGAGCATCTCATTGCTAGACAGTGGGCGGGTGTCGAGCAGTATGGGGTGATGGGCACGCTCGATCCGGTCACAGGCATGGCCCAATCGCCGTTTGCTTCACCATTCGATCAAGCAATCAGCGCCTACGCGTTGCTCCGATTTGGATCATTACGCGATGGCGAATCGTATCACAGAGCTACCCAAGCTGGACGCAAGATTCTTGTCGATCTCTCGGTTGTCCAAGACACCGAAGCGATGCCTTGGGACGATCATGTCGGTTCGTGCATGGCGTTGATCGCACTTTCAGAAATCCAGCTCGTCGATATCCTCGGCAACGAACAACTCAACGCACTCCGAATGAACTGCTTAGTGACCCTCGACGGGTTGTATACCCAAGATGACGGGTTTGATGAATCCTTGCCTGAGTCCTCGCTCGGGATCGTTGCCCACGCATTGGTTCGCAGCGCAAGGCTTGATCCACGCGATCGGACAGATGCAGCCCATTCAGCGATCGCTTCAGCGTTTGACTCTACATCTATCGGCGGGCTTGTCGGGCAGATGCCGTTCTTAGGCTGGGCCGCGATTGAGCAGGCCGGTGATGGTCAGCCGATTGATTCAAGGTCGGCATTGATCCAGATGCGTGATTTGCTCTGGGATCATCAGCTTGCCCGTGCTGATCTGGCATGGATGGATCGTGACCTTGAAGGTGGGATTGTCTTTACGAGTTCAAGCACGCCATTGCCGAGTTGGATTGGAACCAAGCCTTTGGCAATGGTCTCGACGATGCTCGGCGATGCTCGGCTCACCCCGGGCACCGCGAGTTCAGGTCAGGTGCCGATTCATATTGGCAATCAGTTCAATGCTATCCGGTTCATCCGTCAGCTCTGCGCCGACACTGAAAACCTGCATATGTACGCATCGGGAGAAAGCGCTTTGTGGGGTGTTCGTCGGGCGCTTTGGGATCAACGCATGTCAGTCGAAGCCGACGCGATGGCGCTGTTGACACTGACAGAAACGCGCCGATCGTTCGCTGCGATTACCGCGAGATCAAAGCCCTGAGTGTCCGGTTTGCAAACCGCGTTTGCAGGTAAATAGCCGTGCTTTTTCAGTGTTTTTCTGGGTTCGAATTCGGGTCAAATTTTGATGGTGCGCCTATGATTTTCAGTCCCGTTTGGCTTGGGATAACGGGCCAACTTGTGCGCCTGATTCCATGTCTCGACTGAATGAATATTCCTCGGAGAATCCCGAATGCCAGATAATCTCCCGCCTGATGACTCCGCCGAAAACGGTTCGACCGAAAACGGCGAGTCGTTGCCTGCGGAAAATGATCCAACAAGAAATCACACCAAAGCGATTGATCTTTCGATTGAGAAAGAACTCGCCGATTCGTACCTGACCTATGCGATGAGCACGATCATGGATCGTGCGCTCCCCGATGTCCGCGATGGGCTCAAGCCCTCGCAGCGTCGCATTTTGGTCGCGATGAATGACCTCAATCTGCGCCCGAACAAGAAGCATCTCAAGTGTGCCAAAATCTGTGGCGACACCTCGGGCAACTATCACCCGCATGGCGAATCCGTCATCTATCCAACCATGGTCGGCATGGCGCAGAAGTGGAAAATGAACACGCCTGTGGTCGATCCACAAGGGAACTTCGGTTCGATCGACGGCGACCCGCCGGCGGCGATGCGATACACCGAAGCCCGCATGACCCATGCAGCCCTCGACATGATGGCCGATCTCAAGTTCGGGACCGTTGACTTTCAACCCAACTACGACGATCGGTTGCCCGAACCGACCGTGCTCCCCGGCAAGTTCCCGTACCTCCTTATCAACGGCGGTATGGGCATCGCGGTGGGCATGGCGACGAGCCTGCCTCCACATAACCCGAGCGAGATTTTCGATGCAATCGTTCGTGTGGTGAACAACCCCGAGATCGGTCTCATGGAACTCATGGTCGATGAAAAAGACGACGACGGCAATATCATCTATCGCGGCGTGCAAGGACCGGACTTTCCGACGGCTGGGCGAATCCTGGGACGCAAGGGCATCCTCGAAGCCTACACCAGCGGCCGCGGTCGCGTCACGGTGCGGGGCAATCTGCATGTCGAAGATCGCGGCACACGCGGGCTTCAACAACTCGTCATCGACGAAATCCCATACTCACTCGTGCAGAACACACTCGTCGAGAAGATCGTCGACGCGGTGAAGGACGAACGGCTCAAGGATATCGCGGATGTCCGCAACGAGTCTGGTCGAAACGCACAGACCCGAATCGTGATCGAACTCAAGAAGGGTGCCGATCCGGCGGTCATCGAGAACCAGTTGTATCAATGTACACCATTGCAGCAGACCTTCTCGATCATCAACATCGCGTTGGTCAACCGCCAGCCTCGCACGATGGGGCTCAAGCAGATCATCGAGTGCTATGTCGATCACCGTATCGAGGTGATCACCCGACGCACGCAGTTCT
>JAESSR010000315.1 GCA_016764015.1 Phycisphaerales bacterium | reverse complement strand
GGGTCTTGAGACCCAGGACCCCATAGGCAACATGCACACCCGCCGCTTCGAGCTGACGGGCGAAGGTGACATTTTTCTCTTCATCGAACCGGGCGCGGAGTTCGACCAAGCACGCGACCTGTTTGCCGTCTTGGGCTGCTTTGATCAACGAATCGACAAAGGGTGAGTCTCGGCTTGTGCGATAGAGCGTGAGCTTGATCGCTAGGACATCGGGGTCTTGGGCAGCCGTGGTAATAAAGCGTTCGACCGAATCTGAGAATGATTCATACGGATTGTGCACCAATATATCATGCTTACGGATGGTGGCAAAGATATCGCTCTCTGGATCGGCGAGCGATGGCGGGCGAACCGGTTTCCAAGGCACAGCCCGCAGGTCAGGGCGATCGATCGAAGCAATCTCAAAGAGATCCGCGCACGCCAAAGGGCCGGGGCGGGTGAAATGATCTTCCTTGCTCAGCTTGAGCTCGGTGAGCAAGAAATCGAGAATCCGAGCCGACGGATTGGGCGGCGTCTGGATGCGTACAGTGTCGGCAAAGCGGCGCATCCGGAGCTCTTCTTCGACATGCTCGAGCAGGTCTACGACATCATCATCGTCGAGCTCAACAGCCGCGCTGCGGGTGAGCCGAAACGGAAGAATCTCGACGATCCGCATACCGGGGAAGAGATCGCCCAGATTGTGGATGACAATCTCATCGAGTGGGATATAGATCCCCGGGGTCTGAGGCGATGGGCTTGACGGCGCATCATCGTCCAAGGTATCAACCCGGATGAAGTGAGGCAGCACATCGGGGATTTTCACGCGAGCAAAGCGAGGCCCGTCGGCTGACGAAGAATGCGAAGGATCGAGAGGCTCAACGAGGATCCCTAAGTTTTCAGAGAGATTCGAGATAAACGGAAACCGATGCCCAGAATCCACCGCCAAAGGCGTGAGAATTGGAAAAACCTCTTGCTCGAACCAGGCATCAACCCTTTGGCGAACATCTTCTGAAAGCTGCTCGTATGTCCCGATCACGATTCCTTCTTGGGCAAGCATTGGGATCAGTTGAGTTGTGAGGCACTCGCCGAGTTGAGATTCCATCGATCGGATCAGGGAATAGCACCCGTTGAGTGTTTCGAGCGGGGGCAACTCGTCTGGGCGATTGGGAGAGTGGGGGATACTTTGTTCGTGGCGAGATTTCAAGAGCCCGATGCGTTTCATGAAAAACTCATCAAGGTTTGAGCTAAAGATGGAGAGAAACTTTACTCGATCGAGCACGCCAATCGCATCATTGAGCGATTGAGACAGGACTCGGCGGTTAAACTCAAGCCAGGAAAAGTCCCGGTTGATGAACCGAGTCGTCGGCTGAACTGACGAATACGGATGGGATTCGGGGTTTGATGGGTTTGAATCAGTCGTCATGAGTGCAGGTTCAGGGTTATTTCTCGTGTACAGGAGCGTGATAAGGGATACACTGGTACTGCGTAATCTATACCCCTGGGGGGGCTATATAAGTATCTTTCGATCAAAAAGGGACACATTATGCCAGCCTATGAAAATCAAGATAAAAAAATGTTGGTCCGGCTGATCCGAGTCGGGTTCGTTTCCATGATGCTTGTAGTCGTGCTGCTCTATGTGCTGAGCATCAACGAACAGGCTGATAAGCTTCAAGTGGATATCGCGAAGAACTGGTTGATACCGGTCATTGTTTCGCTCGCCCTCGCGGGTGTGTTCTTGTCGATTGATCTGCTTACGCCTCGCAAAAAGATTTCAACGATTTCGGGTGTCGTCTTTGGCTTGATGGCCGGGCTGATGGTCGCGTGGATTTTCTCTGCAGTTATTGATCTGGTTGTCCAATCGTGGGATTTCCAAGGCGGCGAGATTGTCTCTGCGATCAAGGTGCTCTTGGGCGTTTCCTTTGGGTTCCTCGGAATCACCATGGTGATTCAGACGCAAGACGAGTTCCGTTTGGTGATTCCGTATGTCGAGTTTGCTAAGCAGATGCGTGGCCCGTTGCCGTTGCTGCTCGATACCTCGGCATTGATCGACGCACGGATCGCAGACATCGCGGCGTCGGGTCTCATCCAACAAACAATCGTGATCCCCGAGTTTGTGATCGAGGAGCTCCAGCTCTTGGCCGATGCTCGCGATCGAATGAAACGAAACAAAGGGCACCGTGGTTTGGAAATCGTCACCAAGCTCCAACGGATGAACGGCGTCGATGTGATGATCGATGCATCGCCGGTATCGAAAAAGGCGGTTGATCTGGCATTGGTCGAACTCGCAACACGCATGCCCGCGATGCTCGTCACGCTCGATGTCGCGCTCTCGCGGATCGCAACGATCCAGAATATCCCAACACTCAACATCAACGACTTGGCCAACGCGCTCAAGCCTGTGGTGATTCCGGGCAAGATGATCCATGTCGAGCTGATCAAACCTGGTGAGCAGCACGGGCAAGCAGTCGGGTACCTCCCCGATGGCACAATGGTCGTCGCTGAGGACGGATACGAGTACATCGGGCAGACGCGTGATCTTGTCATTACGAGCTCGATGCAGACCGCTGCGGGTCGGCTGTTGTTCGCTCGGGTAGATATGGCCTGCATGGATTCTGACGAGCGTGAGCACGCGTTGCAAGAGTCTCAGCATCATCACCATCATCGCGATCGCGATGATAGAGACGATCATCATGAACACGGGCATTCGTCCGATGGCTCAATGACTAGCGAGCTCAAGCCGGCGACGATCAGCGGGCCTCGGGTTGTTGAGGATTCGTCAAGCGGATCTGAACTCAAGGGCACGCCGAGGAATCCGCGAAGGTAGCGTGTTGCGGGTCTACCATGATGGCTCTGCTGCACTGTGTACGATTCAGGGTGTGGATGTGGCTCGTGTGTTGGGTGTAGGAATCAGAAATAATGGATGACTTGAAATCAAAGGTCGCCACGCCGGCGGGTGTGAGCTCGTTTTCTGCCAGCGGGTTCTTCGGCAGCGGGATCAAGACCGAGGTGCTCTCGGGGTTGACCGTTGCGCTGGCACTGGTCCCCGAAGCGGTGGCGTTCGCAATTATCGCGGGGGTGAATCCGCTCGTTGGGTTGTACGCCGCGTTTATGGTCGGGCTCTTAGCCGCGTTGTTCGGCGGTCGCCCGGGGATGATCTCTGGCGCGACAGGCGCAATGGCGGTGGTGATGGTGCATCTGGTCGCGGAGGAAGGGGTCGAGTATCTCTTCGCGACCATCGTGCTTACTGGACTGATCCAGATCACAGTGGGAATGCTTCGGCTGGGCAAGTTCATCCGCATCGTGCCTCACCCGGTGATGCTCGGGTTTGTCAATGGATTAGCGATCGTGATTTTTTTAGCGCAGCTCGCACAGTTTAAGGTCAAAGGCGAGGATGGCGAATTAGCCTGGATGACCGGCACGCCGATGCTCATGTTCGTTGGCTTTGTCGCCATGACCATGGCGATCATGTATTTCCTTCCCAAAGTCACCAAGGCGTTCCCCTCAGCACTCGCGGGGATTCTCACTGTGTCGGTGATTGTCATCGGGTTCAAACTCAACACCACAACCGTCGGCGACATCGCATCGATCAAAGGCGGGCTGCCGAGTTTCCATCCCATCGCTTCGGACATGATGAACTTGTCCACCCTCAAGATCATCCTGCCCTATGCATTTATTCTTGCAGCGGTCGGACTGATCGAATCGCTCTTGACCTTGACCCTCATCGACGAGATGACCGACACCCGCGGGCGAGGCAACCGCGAATGCATCGGACAAGGCATCGCCAACTCCGTCTGCGGCTTATTCGGCGGCATGGGCGGGTGCGCGATGATCGGGCAGAGCATGATTAATATCAACTCGGGAGGGCGCGGGCGATTGTCAGGGATCAGCGCAGCCTTGTTCCTGCTCGGGTTCATCCTGTGGGGATCGGGCCTGATCGAGCAGATCCCGATGGCGGCCCTCGTCGGCGTGATGTTCATGGTCGTGATCGGCACCTTCGAGTGGTCGAGCTTCCGCATCATCCGCAAAATCCCGCTCAAGGATGCGTTTGTGCTGATCCTCGTGTCGGGCGTCACGGTGATGACTGATTTGGCGCTGGCCGTGGTGGTCGGGGTGATTGTGTCGGTGCTGATCTTCGCGTGGGAGCACGCCCGCCATGTCCATGTCATCAAACGGACCGACAAAGACGGCTCGCTCGTCTACGAACTCAACGGGCCGTTGTTTTTCGGGTGTATTAACGAGTTCAAGAACTTCTTTGACCCGGCCAACGATCCTGACGATGTCGTGATCGAGTTCCGCAACTCGCGCGTGGTGGATCACTCCGCGATCGAGGCGATTGATTCGCTCGCCGAGAAATACCGCAAGGCCGGCAAGACCCTGCACCTGCGGCATCTGAGCGAGGACTGCAGATTGCTGCTGCATAAGGCCGGTGATATGGTCGAGGTCAATGTGCTCGAAGACCCGGAATACTTTGTGGCGGATGATGAGCTTGCGTAATGGGCGGAGTTGTCGTATACTGTTTGGGTGATTGACGGAAGGAATACCATGACTCCAAATGCCCGTTATATGCTTGTGTCCAAAGAGCGGCAGAGCTATGTCAAGATTGATGGGAACAAAGTTGGTAAAGGACAGTTTTTTACTACTAAGTCTATTTGGTTGTTTCCACAAGTTGTAGAGTTTATTCGTGAGAGCAAACCGGAGTCAGTTATTGATCCATTTGTTGGGCAAGGTGACTTGTTGGACCATGTGGATGAAATCATACCGCAGGCTGTCAAACTTGGATATGACATTGAGCCAATAGGCGAGGCCATTTCCAATGACAGCCTTGTCCGAATACCCAGACATGCACAGAGTGTGATAGTGACGAATCCTCCATACCTTGCTAAGCATAGTGCAAAGCGGAAACGGGTTTGGGAAGACTCTGCGAAGTATTATGCGATGGGTAGAAATGACTTGTATCAGGTAGCATTGGATCGATGTTTGGAGTCTTGTGACCGGGTGGTGGCGATTGTGCCAGAGACTTTTTTAAACTCTTCATATCCGAAAAACCACCTTAGTCATGTGACGATTGTTGAGCACGATCTGTTTCATGATACGGATTGTCCGGTGTGCATCGTTTGCTTTGACAATAAACGAAAATCTCTCTCCGAGATACTGATTTATCGAGATGAGGAGAAACTTGGGACGCTTCAAGACTTTGAAGATGTGAGGATGAGACCTGAGAAGACGATCAAGATTCGGTTTAACGATCCCAATGGGAGTATCGCGCTGCGAGCGGTGGATTTACAAGACATCAAGAAACCGATTCGGTTTATGCGGAGAGATGAGATTGGATACCCGGTAGAAATGATCAAAGTGAGTTCGCGGCTGGTGACTTTTTTATCCATACCTTCGGTTTCAGAAGAACAGGTGCCCGCTGTGATTTCGGCAGCCAACAAGTTCCTTGCTGAGTATCGCAACGAGACTTGTGATGTCGTGCTTTCGCCGTTTAAGGGGAATCGAAAAGACGGGCGACGACGACGACGATTGGACTACCGAACAGCAAGGGCACTCTTAGAGAAAGCAGTTTGCTCAGCACTTGGCGAATCAAACTGTGAGTCGAATCTCTTTGCGGAGGTCAGTGTATGAGAACGGGTCTTGAGCTGCTTGAGTTATCGAAGGGAAATCCTGAGCCAAATATTGATGAGGCTTATGAGAATGAAAGATTGATAATCACAACTAATCCTGGCGAGTCGAATCAGTTGATGGCTGCTAACAGAGGTGTATTAGATTTAATCACAGCGTTTAAAATTTGCGAAAACCAAGGAGATACAGAGGCGTGTGAAAGGCACATTAAAGGAATGCTCCCGTTGCTAAAAATAAAGGGGATGAATTTTTCCGAATTCGCAAGTTATTGGTCAACTCTAGATGTTTCTCATAGCGTGTACATAGGGTATTCAAACGAACGAAAAATACTTTTCTTAAGAAGGTCCGTGAGGAAATACATTGAGAATCGGCACAATATTTATCAATCGCATGGATACACTTTTTCAACGCTACAGGTGAAGGCAGATGCGCATGGTCATAAAAGGCATGGGGGTTCTGCTCGTAGTAAGATGGAAAAAATATTCATCGCGAAAGGGTTTATTCGGCTATCGGATGTGAATTTGCTAACTAAAGATTGTCAGAACATTTTTTCATTTCCTGACAAGGATCGCTTTGTGTTTAAGAAAGCATTAGAGTTGTGGGGGAGTGATTTTGTTTGGAAAAAGCAAGAAAAAGGCAAGATTCCTGACTTTATTATTGTGACGAATGGGCATCTGTATATTGGCGAACACAAGCACATGAAAGAGTCCGGCGGCGGCCAAGATAAGCAGATGCTGGAGTTGATCAGTCTGATTGAACAAGACGAGACGAATAGCAATGTGCATTATGTCTCGTTTTTAGATGGGATCAAGTTCAACAAGTTAATGAATTCCACGCGTAGGGGAAAAGCACTCACGCATCGCGAGAGTATCCAAGGGCGACTAGCGAGCATTCCTCAGAACTATTTTGTGAACACTGCAGGTTTTCAAGCGCTTCTGAGTGATTTAGTAGCGGGTGATTGAATCACAGTTTCTTCAGCGCCTCGACGAGTTGATCGACATGTGCCTCGGTGTGGGCGGCAGACATTTGGATTCTCAGTCTTGCTTCGCCTTCGGGGACGACGGGGTAGCCGAAGCCGATGACGAAGATGTTGTGCCCGAGGAGTTGTTTGGACATGGCGATGGCGGTTTCGGTGGGGCCGACGATGATGGGGCAGATGGCGGTGGGGGATTCGAGGACATCGAAATCGGTCTTGGCGGCGATCTGTTCGCGGCAGTACTTCGTGATGTCCTTGAGCCTCTGCACGCGATCGGGCTCGGCCATGAGGATTTCGATGGCTTTGTTCGCACTGGCAGCGACGGTGACGGGCAGGGCGTTACTGAAGAGGGTTGGTCTGCCTCGTTGGATGATGAGGTTGATGAGTTGTTGGGAGCCCGCAATGAATCCGCCGGCCCCGCCGCCGAGCCCTTTGCCGAGGGTGCCGGTGAAGATGTCGATGATGCCGAGGGATGCGTCGAAGCCATCGACGCCGGGGCACATGTTGTAATGTTCGTGTGTGCCTCGGCCGGTTTGGCCGAGAACGCCGTGGGCGTGGGAGTCGTCGACGACCAGGAGTGCGTTGTATTGATCGCAGAGTTTTCGGAGTTCTGGGAGGTTGGCG
>JAESSR010000314.1 GCA_016764015.1 Phycisphaerales bacterium | reverse complement strand
GAAGTATCCTTTGTGGATTCCCATGACGCAGCCGCCGTCGTCGATTGTGGAGGTTGTTGCGAACTCTGGTTTCCATGGGCCTCTGCCCATGTTGTCGATTTCTTCGATGAATGCGAGTGCTTCGGCTTCGACCTTGTCGGTGAGTGCTTCGATGAAGTAGGAGCCGCCCAATGGATCGACGGTGCGGGTGACGCCGGTTTCATGTGCGAGGATTTGTTGGGTGCGCAGCGCGATGGTGACGGCTTGTTCTGTTGGGAGCCCGAGGGTTTCGTCCATGGAGTCTGTGTGGAGTGATTGGCACCCGCCGAGAACGCCGGCCATGGCTTGGTAGGCTACGCGGACGATGTTGTTGTATGGTTGTTGCTCTGTGAGTGAGCAGCCTGCGGTTTGGACATGGGTTTTCATGAACCATGATCGTTTGTTTTTGGCGCCGTAGCGATCGCGCATCATGCGTGCCCAGATTCGGCGGGCGGCGCGGAGCTTGGCGATTTCTTCGAAGAACTCGTTGTGTGCGTTGAAGAAGAAGGAGAGGCGTGGGGCGAAGTCTTCGATGTCGAGCCCGCGGATGAGGCAGGCTTCGACATATTCCATGCCGTCACGGAGTGTGAAGGCGAGTTCTTGGGTGGCCGATGATCCGGCTTCACGGATGTGGTACCCGGAGATGGAGACGGAGTTCCACTTGGGGACATGTTGTGATTGGAACTCGATGGTATCGACGACGAGTTTGGTGGAGGCTTCGGGCGGGTAGATGAACTCGTTTTGTGCGTGGAACTCTTTGAGGATGTCGTTTTGGAGTGTGCCTCCGAGTTGGTCCCAGGAGATGTTTCGTTGCTTGGCCATGGCGAGGTACATTGCCCAGATGACGCAGGCGGGTGCGTTGATGGTTTGGGAGACGGTGACTTGGTCGATGGGGATGTCTTTGTAGAGGCGGTGCATGTCTTCGATGGTGTCGATGGCGACGCCGCACTTTCCGACCTCGCCTAGGGAGAGGCAGTCGTCGGAGTCTCGGCCCATGAGGGTTGGGAGATCGAAGGCGGTGGAGAGCCCGGTGTTGGCAGCGGTCTTGGTTTTGGTCTGCGCGAGGATGTATTTGAAGCGTTCGTTGGTGTCGTCTGCGGAGCCGAAGCCTGCGAACTGGCGCATGGTCCAGAGGCGTGTGCGGTAGCCTTGGGGGAAGAGGCCTCTGGTGTAGGGGAACTGGCCGGGGTTGTTGATGTCGCGGTCGAAGTTGGCGAGGGAGGTGGGGAGGTCATCGGGTGTATAAGAGGTATCGAGAACGAGCCCGGAGATGGTGACGGCGTGGGGGTCGATCTTGCCTGTCTTGGGGTCAATTCCCGGACCAGGTATCGTTGTTGTGGAAGGAGTTGTGGAATGCTTTGGGGATTGGGTAGTCATGATGATCGATCTCCGGTGGATGCCATTGCGGCGGCAGGATTTATGCTGTATTGTATCGTAAAGAAGCGTGAGAACCAAGTTCGAATCAGGACACGCGATGCGCATGGTTTGGGGCAGATATTTGCATATAACAGGGGGTTTATGTTAGTGCTTACTCGGAATATTTTTTTATTTGGAACCTTAAAGGAACATAGGCGGATATGTAGGGTTCCGATCTGGAATATTGGCTATTGGATTCTGCAATAGTTGATTCACTTTCGCGGGAGAATATGAATGAAAAATCGAATGGGGTGTCAACTGGCTGTGTGTCTGTGTGCTGGGGGTTTGGGGAGTGTTGCTGTTGCGGATGAAACGCCGGTGACTTTGGAACCGAGCCGTGGGCGTGTGGTTGATGTGGCGCATATTTACTTTAATCTTGCGACGGGTGAACGGGTGATTACGCTGATTGGGGATGGGCAGACGGCGCCAGCTGCGACTGAAACAAGTTTGCCTATATGGTCTTCTCGCGTGAACAATCAGTGTCAGGATGCTGGGTATACGAGTGAGATGTTCTTTGCGTTCGATAACAATGCTGGCACGACATCGCTGGCGACGGACATAACGGTCAGTGATTTTGGTGATATCGAAATGGATTCTGTTGTTGATTGTGTGCATATTGATTGGGTGACGGATCATGATGATACTGATCTTGATTCTGACGGCGTAGGCGACGGTGTCATTGGGCTCTCTGGGCAATGGACTTGGTGGGATGTCGACAATGGAAGAAGCAGTGTGTGTTGTCGAGCGCCAATCGTTAGTTTTACTTTGTTTGATTTGCCGGGTGATATTTCTGGAACGACCGATCCGGATGATCCACAGAATGAGTTTGGCAAGTACAGTGCGGATATTGATCTTGCAGGCAGCTTTGGGGATTCATTAACATTTGAGATCGGTGATTCTGATGGAGATGGTCAAGGGGCGGCCTTTTTCAATCCACTCGTTGCTCTCCACGAGCCGGACCTCGATGGCGACGGCCTCTTTGATTGGGGGTGGTCTGTTCGTTTTGCCCAACCCGGGACTCGGGATATTGATGGGGATGGTGTGATTGATGGCGATCCGGCGGATGGATTTAAGTCTATTGGTATCAGCTTTGGATCAGGGGCTGGTACTTCTATTGATAACGGCGACGGCACATGGACTTGGGATCGTGAGACTACAGGTGATGCGGCAACTGGTCAGGAGGATGCCTTCGCAATCTATTCTCCTCCTCAAGGACCGGGCGGCGATATTCTTCATGCCGGATTCTTCTGGTTCGGTGGGTATCGTTGTACGGGCGTGCCGGTTAACGAGATTGATCCAAACACCGGGGAGTTTGACCTAGGCTACACCCCAACTGCCGACTTTGAGCATCAGTTGTTTGAGCCTAATGGGGTGATCATCGATATTTGCTTCGCGGATTTGAACGAAGACTTTGCCCTCAACTTCTTTGATGTTGCTATTTTTCTTGAATGGTTCGGCAATGGCGATTTACGAGCTGATTTCACAGGGGATGGTATATTGAACTTCTTTGATGTGTCGATTTTCCTGAGTTTCTTTGCCCAGGGATGTCCGTAATGTTTGGCGATCATGTGATAACGAAATATATTACAACTTTTCTTTCACCTTTATTGTATTCGTTCCAAAGAATAAGGAACTGAGTAATAGATGAATGCGAATAGGACTTGAACCCGCTCGGGTTATCAGGCTGCCCGTACTCTCTCAAAGCCTGTGTTTTTCGTATAGGAGATTTATGATGACGACTAAAAAACTGAGTGTGTTGGCGATGTGCGTGTGTGCAGGAGGTGTGAACGGCTTTGCGTTTGGCGAAGAATCGCCGACTGCGCTTGTAGCCCAGAATGCGCAAGTGCGTAATGTAGCACATATTTATTTTAATCTGGCGACGGGTGAGCGGGTGATTTCGTTGGTTGGTGATGGGCAGACGGCCCCGGCGAACAGTGGCGCGGGGAGTGTTCCTTTCTGGTCAACGAGTTCGACTGGTGCAAGTTGCCCCGGTGGCGGTGGGTTCACGACTTCGAGTTTCTTTGTGGTTGATGATAACTCGGGCACGAGTTCGCTGGCAACGGCGGCGACGGTATTGAGCTGGGGCGATGTGCCGATGGATTCGGTTGTTGATTGTGTTTCGATCAACTGGATCACCGACCATCAAGATGTCGATGCCGATTCCGATGGGATCGGCGACGGGGTTGCGGGTCTCGGCGGTCGGTGGACTTGGTGGGATGCGGACAATGGACGGATTTCCAATGTGTCGACTCGTATGCCGTTGATTTCGATTACATTCATGGATCTTCCCGGTGACACGAGCCCTCCTGGCGACAGCACGGTCGCAGGTTATACGGCGGATGTTGATCTGACTGGGGGCTTTTCGAGTGCGATGAGCTTTGAGATCGGCGATTCGGACAGTGACTCCCAGGGCGCGGCGTTTCACAATGCCGGGATATCCAACTTAGATCGCGACTTAGACGGATTGCCTGATTCTGATCTTGATGGTGATGGTTTGTTTGATTGGTCTTGGGGCGTGCGGTTTTTCCAGCCGGGGACGGCTGATCTTGATGGTGATGGCGTGATCGATGGCGACATCGCAGATTCGATGAAACCGATCGGGATATACAAGGGGTTTGCGCCTGGTTCTGTCGTTGATCACGGCGATGGGACCTTTGGCTGGGAACCTGATTTTTCGGCACCGGCTTTTCCCAATGGTGCGGATGGGTCGTATTTGATTTACAGTGTGCTCGATGATTTTCTGCCCGCTGGAGGCGGGAACCTTGGAGTATTTACATGCCAGCCCAATGGGCCATCGATTCCGTATGCAGGATTAGCGCACACGCTGTTTGGGCCGAGCAATCCGATCGGGTGTGCAGGTGACCTGAACGGCGACGGTGATATCAACTTCTTTGATGTGGCTTTGTTCTTGGAGTGGTTCGGCGATCCTGAGCGATGTGATTACAACGATGACGGAGCATGCAACTTCTTTGATATCGCTGCCTTCTTGGAGGATGTCTCAGAAGGGTGCAACTGAAGTTTTGAAGCCATAGCTCTTTGATGGTTTCTGTATGTGACCACGAATAAGATTGGTATACAAACAAAGCCGCGGGATTACTCTCGCGGCTTTTCTGTGTTTGATTTTCTGGAAATCAGTTTAAAATGGGCATACGCGGCCCCCAACATACCACACTGGCGCGTGTAGAAACGCGGATTACGGGGAGTGGGGGCGCAGAATGCGGCGCACTTTCTTCAACTTCTGCGCCAGACCCAATATCGAATCCCATAGATCCCCGCTTTGAGCAGTTGCTTCGATCGTGGAACACTTTGCCCGAGCACATCAAACAATCGATTCAGGCTTTGGTCACTTCTTCCATCCAAGGAGGCCGATCATGAACGATCTGCGAAAAACTTCACCCACGGAGATTGCATCCTCAAAGAAGAGTAGTTCTATCGCTGTTTACGGGTCTTCACTTCGTGACCCAAAGATCGGCAAACAGGTGCATATCGATATCATGACCAGTGCTGTCCATAACAGTGGTATCTCCAATCGGATTGGAAAGATGATTGTAGGGATCGATCTGGGGCAGACCTCCGACGGATTTATCGAGCATGTGTTCGATGGGATGAATCCAAAGGATCCAGCTGAGGAAATGTTGGTCTCACAGATGGTGCTCGCCCATACCCGAGCGATGCATCTGGCCGACATGGCGATGAGCCAAACAAATCTTGATCAGATCCGAATCATTAACGAGTACGCCGACAAAGCGGCGAACACCTATCGCAGGCTGATGCTGGCACTCGATGAGTACCGTCGACCACGCAGAGGCGGCGATACCTATACCCAGATACAGCAAGCGAACATCGCTAACCAGCAGATTGTGGATAATCGGGAAATTTCAAATGAAAAAAACACGACGAATGAACAAGGATGCAGAGCGACCATCAACGAAGAGGCCTTACCGTCTGACACCTAAGGGGCTTGAGTCGCTGAGGGCTTCGATTAAGGGTAATCGGCCGTGGGAGCAATCGACTGGGCCGAAGACCGCTCAGGGCAAGGCGAGGAGCAGCATGAATGCTCTCAAGCATGGGGAGCGATCGAAGTCAGCGATGGCTTTTCGTGGTATGCAGCAACTCCACTTGCAGCCTTGGTAGATCGACCCGGTTGGTTCCCGCATGCTTGGAGCGTTGAGCGATACCATTGGTCAAGACAGCCCTTCTGTCAGGAGGATCGCTTCGCCAGAGAGCCCCGGGCCGAAGGCTGCAGCGAGAAGTGGCATCGGTGGCTTGTCATCAAGCAGTTGCTGGATGATGAAAAGCAGTGTTGCTGAGGACATGTTACCGTTCTGCGCCAGCACGGTACGGGAGACGGCGACCATACCGGGGTCGAGCCCTAGCGCATCACTCAACGCTCCAAGCATGCGCGGTCCACCCGGATGCACAGCCCAAGATCCAATGTCACTCACCGATCGACCCGATTGAGCGAGCAAATCATGAAGCCATGGCGGGACATTTTCAGCCAAGACCGCGGGGACACGGGGAGAGAGGCGCATGCGGAAGCCTTGGTCGCCGATGTGCCAGCTCATCATATCGGCAGAGTGGGGGAGCACGATTGATCCGGTCTGTTTGAGACAGATGGGGTCGGTATCTGAGGCGGCAATAATGGCAGCCGCAGCGCCGTCGGCGAAAAGAGCATTGGCGACATGGCCTTGCGCATCGGCTTCGTGATCGAAGTGCAGGCTACAAAGCTCGACGCAGCAGATCAACACGCGTGCGTGGGTATCGCAGCCTGCGAATGCTTGGGCCACGGCGAGCGCATTGACCGCGGCGTGGCAACCCATGAACCCGATATGCGTACGCCTTGTAGCTGTCGAAAGGCCCAGTTCCCTGATCAGCTCCAGATCAACACCTGGCGCGGCGAATCCGGTGCAAGAGACGGTGATCAGGTGTGTGATCTGCCCAGGGCTTGTGTCGGCGCGGTGGAATGCCTCCCGGCATGCGCGTTCTGCTAATGCTCCGGCGTGCTGCTCGTAGACGCGCATGCGTTGGGCGGTGGAGGGGAGCTGATGCTCGGGGTTGTAGAACGCAAGGCGTCCTTCATGGTCTGCGAGCACCGAGCTTCGGGTCTTGACTCCTGCTCTTCGGTAGAGTGCTCGGACGACGCGGTCGTTGTTGGGCTTCAGATTGAACATCGCAGCGTGTGCCGCAGCGTCAGCTTGTTGCAGTGTATGTTCGGGAACGGCGGTGCCGATACCAATAAGGGCGGTCCGATTCATGCGATGCTCGTTTCGGGCAGGTCGTAATGCTGCAGGGCATACACCGCACCCGCAATAGCTTTGGTCAACAAAGGGGTTGACGACGAGACTGACATCATCGCACGGGTCAGGCGTGGTTTGCGGAGCAACCGGGTGCTCAGCAGGCACAGCGCTTTGCGCCTCCGGTTGACGCGCCGGTGCTGGGCGGTCCAGGTGCCGAGGGTGTATCGCCCCGCGAGTATCGCACTGGCGTGGCGGGCGATCATACAAGCGTCTTGCAGCGCCCAGGTCATGCCCTCGCCGGTGAATGGCTCGATGTAACCGGTCGCGTCGCCGATCAGGAAGACGCGACCATCCGCTTCGATCGATTCACGCGTGCGTGTCAACCCCGGAGCGCCTCCAGTGATACACAGCGGGGTGTCAGGGTCGATGCCCAGTCCCAGCTCACGAAACAGCGCAATCAGTGGCGACGCGTCGTGAGGCATCCCGACCCAAGCTGGATCTACCGCGGCGGCGATCAACGCTTGACCAGTATGCAGGGGCGCGATCCCCGCGTACCCGCTCGGGCCGTGGAACATTGTAATCGCATCAGGAGCACATCCGGACGGGAGGGCACTGACCATCGCGCCCAGCCCTACGCGTGCATCACGATCGACCCGCCACGAAAAACCACCGACATTTTGCAGGGCGGCCCCCTTGATCCCGTCGGCAACGATGATGACGCGAGCAGTGAGTGTCTCAGTATCCTGCCCAGAGCGCGTGAGTTCTACCGTATAGTCAGGGCGGACATGAGCGATTGTCTCGGGCTGGAACCTCGCGCCAGCCTCGGTCGCAGCGTGAACGAGATCATTGTCAAATGAGGCGCGGTCGATCACCCGGTACGGCGGGACAGACAAGCTCATGCGCCGAATGGAACTGTGGAGATCGAGGCGATCGATGATTGGGGAGCAGGCAAGAGTTGGGAGCGTCGCCAGTCGATTCGCTTCGAGCAGGTTGAATCCGGCCTGGGACAGGCACCCGCCACAGAGTTTCTTTCGAGGGAAGGCGGCGCGGTCGGTCAACACGACCTTTGCACCGGACCGTGCAAGCAGGCACGCGGCGGTTGACCCCGCGGGTCCCGCGCCGATGACGATGATCTCGGTGGATTGCATGCTCAGGCCCGCCATGTCAAGAGTATTCGTTGGGGCCAAACAGTCCGGATGCAAGGCTTGTCGTAGCCCGCTGATATCGCCAGCTCATGGAGCTCGCTCGTGGTCAGCGCACCACGCACCGACAACAGCGCATCGGTGTGCACCACAGGGCTGCGTGTGAGCAAGCGCGAAGCAAGCCAGGCAAGGACATAGCCCCGACGCGTACGGCGCAGATCGGTGATGATGACGGCTTTACTTGCCGATTCACGCATGGCACGGAGCAGGTGCACGATTTCCTGATTGCCTAGATGGTGCAGGAAAAG
>JAESSR010000313.1 GCA_016764015.1 Phycisphaerales bacterium | reverse complement strand
TAGATTCGACCAAGGCTGGCAGGTTCTTTTCGATATCCTCGATTCATTTACCAGCGGTGATCTCAACAAGATCATCACGATCCGAAGCGTCGAGCACACGGTCAACGCTGCCGTCATCCGCCAGATCGATCATTACAGCTTCCACATCGGGCAGATCAACATCATCGCTCGCCAACTCGTAGGCACCGACAACTGGCAATGGTTCACTCTCGCGCCGGGCACGACCAAAGCGTTCAACAAAGAACTCATGGGCGAATAATCACTTGCATTTCTGATCAGTTCTGATATGCTAGAATCAACCAAAGGAGCCCGTTATGCCATCTTGGATGCCACTCGCCATTCTGATCCTCGTCGTCGTCGCCACGATCATTGTCGCTATCGCGATGTTTACCGAGCTAGGCACCAAGCATAAAACCGGCTCAATGAAGAGCACCAAGACCCAGCACAAGAACCGAAAAAAGTAGACTCTTTTCTTCCGTGGCACAGGCGTCTCGCCTGTGATCTTGCTTCTCTGAACAATAGTTAGAAAAGACACAGGCGAGACGCCTGTGCTACCGCATAAGATCACGCCGAGCGAACAGAATCAGGCTTCGCCTCTGATTTTTCTACAGGCTTCTTCTCGTCGTCATCACTCGAATACCGAATTCGCCCATGATAAATACTCGCGACGGTCTTCGAGATCGATTCGCAGATCAGGCTCAGCTCATTGAATGTCAGATCGCATTCATCAAACTGCCCGTCCATCAAACGCTTATTGGCCAACGATCGCACAAGCGCATCGATCCGTGCTGGGGTCGGATCAGTCAATGTTCGCGTCGCGCTCTCGACGGCATCCGACAACATCGTGATCGCAACTTCTTTGGTCCGTGGGCGCGGGCCGGGGTATCGGTAATCCACCTCGTCGGGCAACTGCTCGGCGGCCTCTTGCAAAATCTGTTCCGCACTGCGATCTTCATCGGCCTTCGATGCCTGCTCGCGGGCTCGGCGGTAAAAATACTCGACCAGTGTCGTCCCGTGATGGGCCTCAATGAAGTGACGCAAAGATTTGGGCAGCCCATGCTCGCGCGCCATCTCCGAACCATCCTTGACATGCCCGACAATCACCAACAGCGACATCGCAGGCGTGAGCTTGTCATGCTTGTTTGGTCCGCCCGACTGATTCTCAATAAAGTACATCGGCTTGTTCATCTTGCCAATGTCATGGTACAAGCATCCGACATAAGTCAGCAGCGCATCAGCGCCAATCGCCTCGGCTGCACTCTCAGCAATCGATGCGACATTGAGCGAATGGTTGTAGGTCCCTGGTGCTCGTTGTTGAAGCTCACGCAGAATAGGTTGCTTTGGATCACGCAGCTCAATAAGCGTCATGCCCGTTGTGATATCAAAGACCTTCTCAATGAACGGCAAGATAAACAATGCGATCCCACCGACCAATAGCCCGGCCATGAATGATTGAGCACCAGCGCCGAGAATAGCCGAGGTCACCGCTGCCCCGCCCACGCCTGTGGTCGGAAGGTTGATGAGCTGATCGAGCATCGCTGCGATCGACAGCCCAATCGCGACCAAGATTGACATCCGGATCAGTGTCTGGCGTTCGCGCAGGTCGCCGATTTGAGCGATCGCGCCCGCGATCCCGATGAGCATGATGACCAACAACCCAGTGTGGACCTGCAGCGACATCGCAACAAGCAACGCCGCGATCCCGGTAAGCGCGAGCCCGGTGCGTTGGTCATAGGCGATCGAAATGAGCACCGCGATGAGCACGATCGGCGTGATCGTGCCGAGCCAAACATATCGTGGATCAACCACGCCCATGATCGTGGCGATGACAATCGCGAGCACAATCAACCCCATCATCCAACCGATCCGAGCGGGTTTGCTGGCGATCTTTGGGCAATAGCGTGTGATGTAGCCGCCGAGCAAGAGACCGAGTGCGCCGACCATGCCATAGACGGAGAACGCTGCCAGCCATCGACGCGAAAGGCTTGCGCCGTTGGTTCTGTATTCCTGATTCTCCCTGATCGCCAACTCATACGCGGGCTGTTCGAGCACATCGCCCCGCGAGTAGATCCGCTGTCCGATACTAATGGTTCGTCGTACCGGTTGAATCAGCTTGGCCGCTGCATCCATCTGTTGTTCTGTTGCGGTATCGTTCGATCGGAAGGTCGGGCGAGGATCATTGAGCAACCGCTTGTTCACGATCTCGTTGATCGGCTTGGTGAATCCTGCGATGCGCACTATTCGTGCGATCTCAGAAATGAGAAGTTCCTTGTTATCAATATTGATCGCATCATCTCGGCTGATGAGTTCACCAGCCTCTGATGCAGAGTTATCACCCTGAATCGTGGCCTGAATCGTGGATGGATACCGAAGCTCGATCTGTGTATTGAGACCTTCCTGGGTCGCGCTCTGCCAAGTTTGACGATTGAGCATCGGCCGCCGACGAAGAATCTCGTTGAGTGTACTGACCTGTGTTGACCAACGCGAAAGCTTTGCCTCATCGGCAGTAATCTGGCTGATCTCAGCGAAGGACTCTTCGTTGAGTCCAAACCGCACACGGATATCGCGTGAGACCTCGTCGAGCGATCCAACACCTGCGAGCGTTTTGGGTAGGTTAACCAGATCCGCGCGGAGCTCTTCGAGCACGGTGATATCAGCAGAGTAGATCCGAGGGACATTGAACCGGGCAGCCTCCTGGCGCGTCTGGGTCTGATGAACATCGAGCGTGTTAAACTCAACGCGTGATATCCGGGTCTGGCGCATGATCTGCCCGATATCGATCTTCGTCTGCCCGCGCGCCCAGAGCATGGTTGTGCCCACAATCACAACAAAGAGCAGATACGCCAAAGCACCCCAGAAGAGTGTCGGGTCAGCGATCAAATCAGCGAGCTGCTGCTTGACGGATTTGCCTTTGATCTGCACAACCGTTCGGCGCGGCGATTTTCCGTTCGACTTGGAGCCGACCTTGCTGCCCGTCTTTGGACCGGTTCTGGTCGCGGGCTTGGTATTTGGTTTGGAGCCGTCTTTGCCCATATGTTTCCGTGTGTCTGTGCTTCTCTGTTGTGCGTTGTGTAATTCCGCTTCACGCGCGGGTGGAATGATATCAGCGATACCCAAGCGTGTGGGTCTTGTGCATGAATCTAAGATCGACACGATCAAATCCATCTTTGAGCACGATCACCCAAATGGAGTGCCGTTTTCAAACAAAGAACGCCGTCTAGCCGCGTTATTTCATCAGAATCAAAGATGTCTGAGCTCGCCGATGGGGTTGAAATCATTCCTTGTCATCCCTCATCACCCCTCATCATGGCGATCATCCGCACAGCACGGGAGTTTTATGGTGATCGTCGTGCCCTCTTGATGGACACTTTGGAGTTGTACCGACCCGCCCAGCCTTTTGGCAGCGTGCTTGACAATCGCGAGCCCTAACCCAGTGCCTCGTTTGGCACCTGAGCCTGTGCGTGCTTCTTCGACCTGATAGAAACGCTCGAAGACCCGTTGTTGCTGGGCGAGCGGGATGCCGATCCCCCGGTCGATGACTTTGAGTTCGATCCCCATTGTCCGATCGAGCCCACTGGGCAACGGGGCTGTCCGATCAAGCTGGACAGATGCCCGGCTGACCAATATCCGCACGGTGGTCCCCTCATGCGCAAACTTGATCGCATTCCCCACCAAGTTCCTGAGCATCAACACGAGCATCGAGCGGTCGGTCAAAATCATGTCAAGCCCGGCTTCAACAGTCGGCTCAAGGATCAGCGATCGTTGCCCAGCGAGCGGGCCCAAATCCGCGAGTGCTCGATCGATCACCTCTGAGATCGAAACCAGTACAATATTGGGGAGCTGATCTTCGGATTCGAGCCGAGACAGATCAAGCAAATCCCCAGCGAGCAGCTCGAGCCGATTCGCGTTGCTCGCGATCATCTCGATCAATCGCGCCGACATGCGTTCATCATCTTTGGCCGGCCCAGACAAGGTCTCGATGGCTCCCTTAATCGAAGCAATCGGTGTCCGCAGTTCATGGCTCGCATTGGCAACAAAGTCGGCTTTGAGCGTCATGGCGCGCGAGAGCTCGGTGATATCACGGAAGGTCAGCACCGCTCCCTGAGCACCCGAGATCGGATCGGCAGCCACATCAAAGGTACGCATCTCGCCCAAGATCACGAGCTTCAATCGTGCATGCCCTGGCTCGCCAATTCTGGCAGATGATTCGAGTACATGCAGAGCAGGCTGCAGCATGACTTCATCAAATGGGCGTCCTATCAACCCCGCGCCGATTCCGAGCAGTTGCTGGGCTTGTGGGTTGGTGTGGGTGATGTGCCCGTGGGTATCCGTCGCAAGAATCGGTATGTCTGCTGAATCAATCAGATTACCCAAGAACGCAGCCGCCGCCGTTGCTTGCTCGATTTGATCACGCGCAGACTTGATCTCAACAGCACGCTGGGTTTCGAGTATCGCTTGGCGAATGAAAATGTAGGGGATCGCTCCCATGACACATGAGATCACCAATAAAAAAACAAAGAAAGGCAAAAACGCGCTCGAAAACACCAACACAATTGCCACGGTGTAGAAGAACCAGAACTTTGTTTGTTTGGTTGAATGCTCAGGCATATCGCTTGGGTCACTTTTCTTGATTCGCTGGCAGATCAGCACGATACCCAACGCCCCGCACCGTCGCGATCATCGAAGAGTAAGGCGAGATTTTTTTCCGCAAGGCAGTAATATGCACATCAATCGTCCGCTCCGTCACCGCGACCCCCGGGCCGATCGCGTTGGAGATCAATGCCGGGCGCGAGAGCACCTTGCCCGCATTATTGAGCAAAGCACAAAGCACACGAAACTCGGTGATCGTGAGCTGGATCGGGTGGCCATCGACCGATGCTTGGTGCTCGTCAAAGTCAACAACCACCGGCCCGAGTTCGAGTGTTGAACCCTGCGAGGACCCCGCAGTTGATGAACGACGGGTGAGTGCGTTGATCCTGGCGATGAGCACCTTGAGTGAGAACGGCTTGGTGATGTAGTCGTCAGCCCCTGCGCCGAGCCCTGCAAGCTCGTCGGCTTCCTCCGATCGGGCAGTAAGCATGATGATGGGCATCGAGCTGGTTTCAGTCTGCGATCGCAATCGTTTGGCTACTTCGATGCCGGTGAGTTTGGGCATCATGACATCGAGCACGACCAGATCGGGCAATCGCGATTTGGCAAGTTCAAGGGCTTGTGCCCCATCGCAGGCGCTGATGACATTGAAGCCGTGCTCTTGAAGGTTGTAGACCATCAACTCGACCAGATCAGGCTCATCATCAACCACAAGGATCGTCGTCGGGTTGGGATTCGAGTTCGAAATGGTCATAGAGCATCCTTATGTAAGGGTACAAATCGTGCCCAGAGGGGTATTGATCTCAGGTAATGGTATCACAAATGGGTGGGTTAAATACACATAGGTAGAGCATTTACCAAATCTGAACAGTGGGGCGAACTTGATTGGTCGAGCGATGGGGGTGGGTTGATTTGCATCGATATTTGGCGATCTAGGGCTCGTATGGCCGACGAATGTCTATTGAGGTGTATCACGCTGATATCGCGGCGATATTGTGTGCGCCGTAATTTCGATGCTCCTACAATCGCGAGCACAAGAGTTGTCACACCACGCGCGAGGGCGATCAGATGGTTTATGGATTGAGAATGCGAATCAGAGCCTTAGCGCACTATTCAATACAGGCGATAGGCCCGGCTTTGGCTCCGGCTTTGATAATCATGCCAATGCTCATGAGTTCGAGCGCACAAGCAGGCACATCCGATGGGCTCCACGCTCAGCGAGCGATCGCTTCGAGCCTGCGATCTGAACCATACCAAGGCGAGCCCGGTTGGCTTGTCACTCGGGCGGATAACTCAACGATGCGAATCTCGGTGCTTGCCCAAGCCCGGTACATGTTTTCTGAGCGAGAATCAGGGTTTATTACTCCCAGCGATGAGAAAACCTATGGGTTTTCATTGCCTCGGACTCGGATCGCACTCGACGGGTCGATTGTGTCTTCGCAGTTCAACTACCGGATTTCGTTCGACTTTGGCGATGCGGAACTCTCGCTCGGGCGAGGCACCGGCCCACCGATCGCAGGGGGCTCAGGGAATCCTCGCTTGCTTGACGCGTACGCCCAGTACAACTTTACAGGCAAGCGTGACGGCTATTACATCAAGTTCGGGCAGTTCCAGAATGTCCTTCTCACCGAGGAATCCATCGGCTCGGAGTACCAACTCGCGATCGATCGTTCACTGGCATCGGAAATCTTTGGACCCGGCTACACCCAAGGCATCGCGGTCGGGCATGTAGGGGAATCATTCGCGTGGGAAGCGAGCCTGAGTGATGGCGGGCGATACCTCGGGTCTCGCGAAACCGACAATACATCATTTAATAGTGTAGATGAAGCTGATATCGCGATCGGATTTCGGTTCGATTGGAAACTCGAAGGCTCATGGGATCAGTTCCAAGATTTCACGAGCTTCCAAGGGAGCAACACGGGCTCCAAGATCGGGGGTGGGTTCCTCTACCAGTTCCATGGGCAGACAAACCCGGGTGAGCAAATCCCCGGATTCCTCGGCGGCCCGGTCGAAAGCACGCAGGCGATTTCGTGGTCGCTCGATTATCAGCACGAGGGCGATGGGTGGAACTTCTTCGCGGGGTACTACGGGCAGTATGTGGACTGGGAACTCTCAACAGCGACACTCGCGGTCATGCAGAACGCGATCGTTGTCCAGGGTGGATGGTTTTTGACTGATCGGATCGAGATGTACGCACGATTCGAGACATTCTGGATCGACAAAGCTTTCCGCAATGGGTTCGGGACTCCCGATGGGTTTATTCATCGGATCGGAACGATCGGCGTAACGAAGTACATCTTGCCTGAGAGCCACGCTGCAAAAATTTCTGCCGATGTGAGCTATTCCTTCGATTCACTCTTCGCGCTCACGGTTGGCGCAGGCGATTCGCTGGGTCTTCCAGATCCATCAACCACAGGGTTCCTTGGGCTGACTGAGCATGAAGTTGTGCTTCGGCTTCAACTTCAGTTGATGTTCTAACTTGTTTTAAAATAACAGTTTGCATGTAAGGCAGGTCTGCGGGCTTGTTTTTTTCATGGATGTCCTCCATTGTATTTGGTGCTGTGATATGGTGGAATTCGGGATTTATTCCGGCGAACAAGAAAAAATATTGTTAAATCGGATATAAATGTCGCTTGTAAGTGCTAATGTATTCTTGTTCCGGCCGATATACTTTTATCGGGTTATGGGCGTACAGGTAGATCCTTTCCGATTTACGAAGTCAAATAGTGCTTTTTACACTTGTATAGAGGAGTCAACAATGAGCACCAAGATTCAACAGGCAACAGCAACTCTCGCTTTGGCCACCATTAGTGGACTCGCCATGGGCCAGTCCGGTCTCGATCTCGATCGTGCATACGCATCAGAGCTTCGCTCTGACGCGCAGACCCGCTCGAGCCTGCTTGGCACAAGCAACGGCGCCAACATCAATGTTGAGGTCATGACCCAGTTCCGTTACAGCTTTAACTCTCGCGATGAGCTTGCAGGCACGCCTCTGGGCGATAACGACACCACTGTTGGTTTCAGTACACCCCGTACGCAGGTTCGCTTGAGTGGTGCTGTTGAAGGCACTGACATTTCGGGTTTGGTCGTCTTTGACTTCGGTGCTGCCGAAGGCGCTTCGGGCGGTGCAGCAACTTTGCTGATCGCACAGGCGGCATGGGCACTCGATGACAACTGGACATTGCTCTTCGGGCAGTGGCACGACCCTGTCTTTGGTTCCGATAACTTCGCTCCTGAGCACACGCTCTCGGCTGACAAGTCATTCATGAACGAGTTCTTTGAAGTTGGTTACACCCAGGGCGTCGCATTCGTCTATGGCACCGACAGCTACAAGTTCATCGGCGCATTCAATGACGGTGCTGAGTACATCACCAACACCACCCGCGTCGCCAACTCAGCGTTTAATGCTCCGGGCGAAGCCGACTTCGGCATCACCGGTCGCTTTGAATGGCTCATCGAAGGTACTTGGGATCAGTTCGCCGATGCAACAAGCTTCCGTGGCTCAAACTACGGCATCAAGATCGGCGCTGGTGCTCATTACCAAGAGCAAGGCAACACCAACCCAATCATCGCTGGTGTTGATACCAAGACCGTGACCTTCTGGACTGTTGATGTCCAGGTCGAAGGCGACGGCTGGAACTTGATGGCCGAGTATGTCGCTCATAATGTCGAAACCAACCCACTCGTGGGTGCAACGACCGACTTCACCAACCAGGGCTTCTTGATTCAGGGCGGCTACTACTTTGCGGATCAGTGGGAAGGATTCGCACGCTACGACGCGGTCATCCTTGATGACACACTCGTTGCTGCGGGCACCGATGACACATTCCAGAATGTGACTGTTGGTTTCAACTACTACTTCGTACCAGAATCACACGCTGCCAAGTTCACACTTGAAGCTATATTCACCCTTGATGAGAGCACCAACATGGACGCACTCATGGGCGGCCTTGGCTCGAATGATCAAGATGTGACCGGTGTTCTTGGTCTTTCTGACTCAGAGTTCGCTCTGCGTGCTCAGATGACACTCGTTTTCTAAAGCTGAGTTGCGGATCAAATGGGCATTTATTGGCTGAAAAGCGGATTGTGCCCAAAAAGATCAAAAAACTCAAAATGTAAGTTGGTACTTACTTGACAGCCGGTTGAGACCTCTATATGGTTCTCGCCGGCTGTTTTTTGCGCGTGAATCTGACCTCGTTCGTCCGATAGCGTAAAATAGTAAGGGCAAACATTGGTGACCCAGCGATGAATAACCGATACAGGTAAGCATCGACTAGGTATGGAACCTTGCTCAGGGTTAAAACTGTTGGCAAGACCCCGTCGGTAAATCGTTGAGCATGTGTGTATCACTTGCTCTGTTTAATAAGTTTTCGAAAATGGCTTTGGGATCAAACGGAACCCTTGGCTAAAAAACAACTCGTCATATCCGGAGATTGACAAAATGAACAACAAGACACAATTCACTGCTGCAGCACTCATGATGGCTGCAACCACCGGCTTCGCGGCTGCTGGTTCACTCGAACTCGACCGTGCATACGCTGCTGAGCTTAAGGCTGACGCAGGCGCACGCAGCGTTCTCAACCAGGGCAACCTGGGTAATGTAGATGTATCAGTTGGCGTACGCTTCGGCTACTCCTTCAATACTCTTGATGGTAATACCAACAGCGACAACGACACCACCATGGGTTTCCAGTTCAGCGAAGCTGTAGTAGCCATCGAAGGCGATGTGACAGACAACATGCACGCACGCATCAGCTTCCAGTTTGGTCCTAATAACTCATCGAGCGGCTCAGGCGGCACCGCAGTCCTCGAAGACGCATTCGTCGACTGGGCTGTCAACGAAGACTTCACCCTCCGCGTTGGTCAGTTCATCCCAGCTTTCTCAGCTGAAGCAAGCACCTCAGAGTTCAACATGATGAACTCATACCGCTCAGTGACCCATGAGTCACTCGGTACCCCATCATGGACACAGGGTATTGAAGCTCAGTTCGGTGGCGAAACATGGGACTTTAGCATCGGTTTCAATGACGGTTTCAACACCGCCAACACCGCATTCAACGGTGCAGAAGCAGACTTCGGCATTAACGCTCGTTTCGACTTCTACAGCGATTCCGACAAGGCTCGCTTTAATGACCAGACATCATGGCGTGGCTCAGCAAGCGGCTGGCGTGCTGGTGCAGGCGTGATGTTCTCATCATTCGGTAGCACCAATATGGCAGCAGCAGCTGAAACAGACAGCGCTGCATTCACCGTTGACGCGGCATACGAAGCAGACGGCTGGGCAGTTCGTGCAGCATTCTACTTCACCGACATCGAAACATCCGCAACTGCTGATCACAGCAACATGGGCTTTGAGCTCGGTGGTTCATTCTTCTTCAGCGATCAGTGGGAAGGCTTCGCACGCTGGGACACCCTCATCCTCGACGACGACGCAACTGCAGGCCAGACAACAAATGAAGATACATTCAACTTCATCGCGATCGGTGCCAACTACTACTTCGTTCCAGAATCACACGCAGCTAAGTTCACGCTTGAGCTCGGTGTTTCACTTGACGAAACCAGCGACATGACCGCTGCTGCCGTAACAGGTGACATGGGTACTGGCGTATTCGGAGCGAACAGCTCAACTGGTTTCTTCCAGGAACTCGCTGGACAAGACGGCCAGATCATGGTCTCAGGCACCATGCAGTGGATGTTCTAATCTGATTTCATCAGACGAAGATTCCATTGATTTAAGTAATCAACGCCAGCCGGCCTTACAGGGTCGGCTGGTGCTTTAATAACAGCCTCGGGTAGATACGGAACCTTTGGCTCAAAGAATGTAAATCACCCGGGGATAGACAAATGAAGAACAGCGCACAAATCACTTCTGCAGCACTCATACTCGCTGGAACCACCGGCTTTGCAGCGGGTGGCTCGCTCGACCTCGACCGTGCATACGCATCAGAACTTAAGGCTAACGCTGGTGCTCATTCGGTACTCAATCAGGGCAACCTAGGCAACATCGAAGTTTCCGTAGGCGTTCGTTTCGGATACGCATTCAACAGCGCTGACGGCCGCACAAACAGCGACAACGATACCACCATGGGTTTCCAGTTCAGCGGTGTTGAAGTGGCACTCGAAGGCGATGTCACTGAGAACATGCATGCTCGCATCAGCTTCGACTTCGGTCCTAACGACTCCGCCGTGAATGGTGCTATTCCAGGCGCTGGCACAGGAGTACTCGAAGACGCATTCGTTGATTGGGCAGTCAACGACGACTTCACGCTCCGCGTGGGTCAGTTCATCCCTGCATTCTCGGCAGAAGCAAGCACCTCAGAGTTCCAAACAATGAACTCGTATCGCTCAGTATCACATGAGTGGCTCGCGACTCCGGGTTGGACTCAGGGTATCCAAGCAACCTTCGGCGGCGACACCTGGGACTTCTCGGTCGGCTTCAGCGATGGCCCAGCAACTTCGGCAACCCCGTTCAACTCGTCTTTCGAGTTCGACTGGGGCTTG
>JAESSR010000312.1 GCA_016764015.1 Phycisphaerales bacterium | reverse complement strand
GCTTGCTCAGCGTTGATTGCCCCCTGAGCAACCAAAATTTGTCCGAGTTTTTTACGACTTCTTGCCATATGAATGCTCAATCCTCTGAGAAATAGTCCGGAACAGCCCTCTTGGGATGACACTATAGGAACACCAATCGCCAACATACCGATTTTCAGCCGAGCGATCCTTGTGTGTTTCTTCAATTTCGTGCCCATTGAGGCAACGGTGACTCTACGATCATAGTCGGAACTCAGTTCCATTGCATTGGACAACGAGATGAGGTTCATGGTGATTTCAAGCGAAGCGACACGCAGACTATTGATAACAGCCGGGCCGACCCATGAGCCAATCGATGCGGTTCGATTTCTTGGAAATCGCTCATCTGGACGCTTGGGGTGTGCGCTCAGTGACTACGCCCAAGATCATGGGTGGAAAGTCACCCTACTGCTCGGCCCACATACGATTCGCCCCATGAATCCTGAGATCGAGGTTATCGGGTTTCAATCGACAGCAGACCTTGGGGACTTGCTCCAAACCCACTTCCCACAGTCAGATACGCTCATTATGGCCGCCGCGGTTGCAGACTATCGCCCGATTGCGTCTGAAATCGACCTCACGGGCAAACGCAGGCGTGAAGGAAAGAACTTGACCATTGAACTCGAATCGACCCAAGACCTCCTTGCTCAATGCTCAGCAATGGCTCGATCGAATCAGTTTCTAGTCGGATTCGCTCTTGAACCAAAGGATCGGTTGATGGAATCGGCGCTCTCGAAGCTTGAGAGAAAAAATATTGACTTGATCGTCGCCAATACACTCGAAACGATGGACTCTGGCTCTATCGAGGCAACACTTCTGGGCAACGATGCGCGTGGGGTTTCCATCCCGCGATCGACACAAGTGAATATGACCAAAGCCGACTTCGCACAATGGCTTATCGACCAAGTGACCCCTCTGGCGATCCTACGCATGGACGCCTCATCGGAATCCTCGACCAATGACTGACAACGATTCAAACAACAACGCTGACAATAATTCAAACGACCGATCTGATGGGAACAACGATAAGAACCACGATCAAGGCTCTGGTCAACCAAATGACAATCAAGGCAACAGCGGTCAAGGCGATCAGCAAGGTGATCAGCAGGGCGGCGGGTATTTTGGTAGCGGCAACCGCAGCAACCCGAACCAACCCCCACGCCCGCCTCAGGGTGATCGATCGGGCGGCGGGTTCCCACGCGGTGGCCAGCAAGGCGGTGGCGGCTATGGCGGTGGTGGTCAAGGCGGACGCCAAGGCGGTGGCTACAGCAGCGGCGGACAAGGCGGTCGTCAAGGCGGCGGCTACGGTGGCCAAAGACAAAGCGGTGGCTACGGCGGCGGACAGAGCCAAGGCGGATATGGTGATCGCGGCCAAGGTGGACGCCAGGGTGGATATCAACAAGGTGGCCAAGGAGGCGGCGGATATCAGCAGGGCGGTGGGTATCAAGGTGGTCAACAGGGCGGGCGACAAGGTGGTGGGCAAGGCGGATATCAACAAAGCCGAGACAACAGACAAGATTCCCGGGGCGGGTATCAACAAGGTGGATTCAACCAAGGCGATCGACAAGGTGGCGGCGGGTATGGTGGCGATCGCAGAGATGAGCGGAGAGATGATCGAAGGGATGACCGTTTCGAGCCACGCGAAGAACGCGTTCGGTTCCCGAAGCCTGACATCATCGAGAAAGACAACTTCATACTTTTGGTCAACAAGCCCGCCGGCATCGCAACCCGCAAGGGCGAATCCCCCACACTTGTTGATATGGTCGAGGAACTCTCAGGCGCTCGCAAGCGCATGATGCGTGTCGCACACGAACTCGATGCGCAAGCATCGGGGATCGTGCTCTTCGTTGCCATGCGTGACAGCGAAGACTCGCCCCGTACACAGACTCACCCAGAAACAAGCTATCTTGCACTCGTTGAAGGTGTATTTACTGAAGAAGCGAGCCGAGTGGGCGAATCGGTGACGGGTTCGGTCTCACATTCCTCAGGACTCGGCGCGACGCCAAGCACACACATCCGTGTGGTTGAATCTGGCAATGGACTGAGCCTGCTGCGTGTACGGGCAAGACCAGATTTGCCAGAGCAGATACGCGAGCATCTCGCCAAGATCGGGCATCCAATCGTCGGCGATCATAAGCATGCCTCGGCACGCGATGATCTTCATCGGCTCGGGCTCCATGCCAACGGGTTGCGAATCACGCACCCTGAAGAAGACAAAACCATGCGGTACAAGTGCCCAGCGCCCGCATCGTTCTGGATGGCGATGGGCATTGATCCACCAGCCGACGCAGCGGTCAACGCTTCGGTTGAGCAGGACCCATCGCATGTCAAAAAGGGGTGGGATCATGTCGCAGGCTGGTACGACAACCTGATCGCACAACGCGGATCGGATCATCACCAGAAAATCATTTTGCCAGGCGTGATGCATTTGCTCGATCTGCAATCCAACGAACGCGTGCTTGATGTCGCGTGCGGGCAGGGTGTGATGAGTGAATACATCGCGATGCACTCGGATGTCGATGAAGTGCTTGGTACCGATATCTCCGATGCACTGATCGAAACAGCGAACACGCGCGCCACCGACCGAACAACATACAAAGTATGGGACGCGTGCGAACTTTCAAAGCTGGAGCATGAGCCAGTCGACGCAGCGACCTGTATTATGGCGCTGATGAATATCGAGCAGCTTGATTCGGTATTCCAGGGTGTGAGCGATCGGCTCAAGCCCGGCGGACGATTTGTATGTGTGATCTCGCACCCAGCGTTCCGCATCACCGGCGGCTCTGCCTGGGGTTGGACCATGGACGAACGAACCGGACAGCAAGTTCAGTTCCGCAGGGTCGACCAATACCTCGTTGAACAATCCCGAACAATCGTCATGAACCCCGGCGAAGTCTCCAAGGGCAAAGCTGCGGTGACGACCGTGACGCATCATCGCCCGCTGAGTAGCTATATCAATGCCGCAGCCAAGAGCGGGATGGTGATTGACGGGATCGAAGAATGGGCAAGCCAACGGACGAGTGAGCCTGGGCCAAGAGCCGCGGCTGAGAACAATGCTCGGCGAGAGATCCCATTGTTTATGGCGATCAGGTGTAAAAAAGCCTGAATAACGAGTCAGCAAACCATCTGGATGTGTTCATATCAAGTAGAGCGATATCCCATAAACGGATACAGGTTCGCTCGTACTGATGCATTGTCCTATGTAGATGATTGCCCACTGCAGGCACTTTGAGTCCTTGCAGGGCAACCTACACGATTGAGTTGGGTAAGATTCCAATATAGACATCGCCGTGTGATACGAGGTTGTCCATCTTGAACCCATCAGCATCCGAGCCGTAGTACACCTATGAAAATACCGAAACTGCTCAAACTCAAGAAGATCACACTAATTCTGTTGATGATCGGCACGCTGCCCGCGATCTATATCACCAGCATTTTGTGGATCGCTGGGATTAACAACCACTACGAGCAAGTCTGGAGTGAGTTGCAAAGCTACGGAGATCGCCACAACTTCGTCAGGGCGTACAAGCAGCCGATGGAACCCGCGGACCTGATCCACTTCTACGACGAGCAGCAGACATTTAAGAGGCAGAACGGGCTGACATCAAAGATGCAGGGCTTCAAGGACCCGAACGGGAACATCGTTCTCCCAGCAATCTACCATTTCGCGGACAAGGGCTTTTATGAAGGGCTCGCGTATGTCGGGCAGGGTAACCGCCGCGGATTCATCTACCCCGATGGATCATGGGCGTTCGAGACTAATTTCACACATGTCGACGGCTTCATCAACGGGCGGGCGCGTGTGAGAATGCAGTCTAATCTTGGTGACCCATGGCAAGCAGGCTTCATCGACAAAGATGGGAACATCGCCGTCGAGGTCAAGTACCTCAGGGTCCGTGATTACATAGGACTCTATACCATCGTTAAGGAGCCGACCGTGTACAACCCGATCTGGGAGAGCCTCATGGATGGTTTGGATATCAACATTGGGCCGATTGATTTCCTCTTCCCACCGGGACGCTCCCGCTTCCTCGACAAAGACGGCAATCGCGTGAGCCCGCGCGAAGTGAAGCAGTGGATGAAAGACAACGAGTAAGAAGACGATTCCAGGATTGACAACCCCGGAGAGTGTGAAATTATCCATCTTGAACGGTAAGTTGTGCGCGCTCGGGCTACCCGGCCGCAGCCGTCAGTTAGCTGCCTTCGGCGTGGGGTCGATGAGTGTGGTGCGCAGGGCGAGCACCGCACGGGTGCCTGGGAGCCCAAGATCGGCCAGATCGAGCACGAGCGCGGTGCCCGGGGCGGCGGTATATGCGGTGGCAAAGGTGAGTTCTCGGGGAGTAGCGGTTGAGTCGGTGTCCGTGCGCTGGATCTGGATCGCGACGCGAAGAACCGGGCCATGCTTGGTGTCGATGACGCTGGGCGAAATGGCAGCGTCGAAAGTACGGTCGCCGAGCTTGACGGTGATGCTTCCGGTCTCGGCGTGCTGGACAAGCAGGGCGGGGGTTTGGATGCGTGTGCCCTCGGCAGCACGAAGACGGTCGACCCCTGCGAGCAGATCGGCGAAGGCTGCATCGTTCAGTTGCACGCCCGGTTCTGGTAGCGCGGCGAGCTGGGCTGTGTTGGTGTCGGTCTCGATGAGGACGGCCTGGACAAAGATGGAGCGCGGGTCGGTGTTGATACCTTTGAGAGCGTCATAGCTACGGGAGCTCCCGCCGCCCATGAGTGAGCCGATGATGAGCGAGAAGCCGCCGACGATGATCACGAAGGCGAGGGTGAACTTGGCGAGGGTGATGGCTTTGGACATGCGTGTCTCCGGTGCGTTGGGCGTGACACCTCGGCCCTCAATAGACACGAGGTAGGCCGAGGGAGAACGCGTGTTGTCTTAGTATACGGAGGTAGCCGCCCATCGGTTCGCTGCGCTCGGTCTTGATTCTGCGAACACAATGACAACCGCTCTTCGCGGCGCCCCCGGTATTGTGTCCGACTCCCAGTGTTTGTGCAACGGCGTGCCTTTGTGGTCCGTACGAGGTGATTCAACAAGGCATTGAAGTCAATCCGCGGGAGGAGGTGAGATGAAAGCCAAACACATGTCTCAGCATACAAACGAGTTCACGAGCACGCTACTCCAGTTTCATCTCTCTGTTTTTGGAAATAGTTTAAAATCGTTATTCATTTGTTGACATTCAACCGATACTGAATACAGTCATGCCCATGAACCTGCTCCAGACCAATAAAAAATCGATCAAATCGAAAGCCAAAGACGCAAAACGCGTTTGGGCTGCGATTCTGATTGATGTCTGCACGAGCAACTAACGCTCCATACGCAAACTAGATCGAAACGCACCCCTGACACTTTTATCAGGGGTTTTTCTTTGTCAATCGTTTTTCACCAGCCGAAAACCGGCAACCACACCAGAAGGAAACACATCATGACCCAAGCAACTATGACCGCCGCCTGTCCAGAATGCGATGCTCCCGTCGAACTCACTCGCCACCCACTCAATGGCCAGATCGCCAACTGTAATCAGTGCAGTGCCGAGCTCGAGGTGGTGAATACTGCACCAATCACCTTCGAACTGGCCCCTGAGGTTGAAGAAGACTGGGGCGAATAAAGCCTTTGTATTACGCCTTGATTTCTAATCCAACATCACACAACGAGAGCTCATTATGCGAATAGCCATGACCTATACACGACTGCGAACCGAAGAGC
>JAESSR010000311.1 GCA_016764015.1 Phycisphaerales bacterium | reverse complement strand
TTGAGCCGCCTTGCCGTAAATCTATAGAAGACCCCCTCCGTCTGCTGCGTAGACACCTCCCCCGGAACCCGGGGGAGGAAAAAGAGTGGAACTATTGGGATTAGCCTGAGCAGAGGCCGCAGTCTTTGTTGGCATTTTTACCTTGTCCTTTGCCTTGTCCCATTCCTTTCCCTTTGCCGTTGCCCATACCTTTTTCGAAGTCTGAGGCGGCGATGGTGTCGAACTCTTCTTGGGTGAGGTGTTCGGCAGTGTAGGTGCTGCCGGCGAGATCGATTTGGGCAGCGAAGGCGCGGAGATGGTTTCGGGTTGCTCGTGTGAGGTTGCCGTAGACTTTGGTGAGGACTGGGTCGGCCACGCCATCGGCAGCGGTTTGGATATCTGAGAGGTCAAGTTCTTCGATCTTGGCACCGACTTTGAGTGCTTCGAGGAGTGATTCTGAGCCAGACTTGATGAGTTGGTCGTAGAGATCGGTGAAGGCCTGGGATTGGAAGACGCCTCGGGTGTCGTCGGTGATTGGGTCTTCCATGCCGAAACGATCGAGCATTTTCTTCATGGCGTTCATGTGTTTTTGCTCGGCGTTGGTGATGTTGAAGACTTTGGCCCCCCACTTATCACCCAGTGCGGCGTAGACATCGCGGGCGAGTTTTTCTTCTTCGCGCATCTGGAGCAAGGTGGTTGCGGACTCTGAGGTGAGTTCGATGACGGGCGAGTTGAGAAGACCTGAGATTTGGCAGTCGCCGCCAGCTTTGGCTTGTCCTTCCCCACAGCCACCGCCACTGCCACAGTTTCCGCCGCGGCCCATAGCGATTGATGTTCCCGCGAAGAGCATGACGGATGATGCGAGGGCGGCTTTGATGAGTGTCCGGTATGTCATTGTTGAACTCCTTAAGCGTTGAGTTCGCACCGTCCTGCCGGGGTGCTGCTCATGCTATAGGTACAACGCACCAAAGTGTCTTGCATGACAAGATGTATCATATTGTTCGTGAAAATAAATGCAAAATATGCTTCGGGGCAGACGGCGGGTCTATGTTGGGGCTTATTGTTTCAAACAGAGTGAGCAAGAAAAGCCCCCTCCGTCTGCTTCGCAGCCACCTCCCTGGGGGCCGAGTGAGGAGAGTCGGAGTGAGTTTGGTTGGATAAGCCACGGTTTGCCGGGGACGGTCAAGCCGTGGCACCCCGATAAGGGCACTGTCGAATCACGCATAAAAAAACTCCCCCGCTTGTGCGAGGGAGTGATGTCTATTTGGTATTGAGTGGCCTGGTTTACTTGCCCAGAGCCTTGCTCTTTTCTTGGCGTTGGGTTCGGCGACGCATGGATTCGTTGAGTTCTACCTTGCGGATACGAATCGACTTTGGGGTCAACTCGACCAACTCATCATCATCAATGTATTCCAATGACTGCTCAAGCGAGAGGTCTTTGGGCTGTTTGATCGAAACTGTTGCGTCCTTGCAGGCGGCACGCATGTTGTCGAGCTTTTTGACGCGGACAGCGTTGACTTCGATGTCGTTGGCGCGGTTGTGCTCGCCGACGACTTGGCCGGCGTAGACCTTGACTCCGGGGGAGAGGAGCATGATTCCGCGTTCGTGGAGGTTGATGACCGCGTACTCGGTGATCTGGCCGTCGGCGGTGTTGACCATCACACCAGCGTGGCGCGTTGGGCGTTCGCCGGTGACTGGGACGAACTCTAAGAAGGTATGGTGCATGATCGCTTCACCGGAGGTGGAGGTGAGGATGCGTCCACGCATGCCGATGAGGGCGCGGGAGGTGATTTTGAAGATGCAATGGGTGATGCCGTTGCCTCTTGGGTCCATCGAGACGAGTTCGCCTTTGCGTTCGCCGACGATTTGCATGACGGCGCCGACGGCGTCGTCTGGGCAATCGATAACGAGTTCTTCGAGTGGTTCACACTTGACGCCATCGATTTCGCGTTCGATCACGATTGGACGCCCGACGGCGAGTTCGAATCCTTCGCGTCGCATGGTTTCGAGGAGGATGCCCAGATGCAACAAGCCGCGACCCGAGACGATGAACTCGTCCATTGTTCTACCAGGCTCTACGCGGAGGGCGACATTGTGTTCTAGCTCGCGAGCGAGCCGGTTCTTGAGCTGACGGGAGGTGACAAACTCGCCTTCTTGTCCAGCGAATGGGGAGTCGTTGACCCTGAAGGTCATGGAGATGGTTGGTTCGTCGATCGCTACCTCGTCCATGGCTTCTGGGTGGTCTGGATCACAGATGGTGTCGCCGATATCAATATCGCCGAGACCGGAGATTGCACAGAGATCGCCAGCAGAGATGAATGGGGCCGCGACCTTGGAGAGTCCTTCGAAGCCTTCGAGTGTTCCGATTTTGGCTTTAATATTTTTGGTCTTGCCGCCTTCAAGATGCTTGACGATGACTACATTTTGGCCGTCCTTGACGATGCCTTGGTAGATGCGTCCGACGCCGATGCGGCCGACATATTCTGAGAAGCCCAGGGTGGTCACTTGCATACGCAGTGGTTTTTCGATGTAGACATCTGGGTGTGGGACATGTGCGACGATTGCTTCGAAGACTGGGAGGAGGTTTTCACCTTTGGTTTCGCCGTCCCATTCGTCGATTGCCCAGCCGTCGCGTGCGGATGCGTAGACGATTGGGAAGTCGAGCGAGTCGTCGTCTGCGCCCAGTGAAACGAGGAGGTCGAAGACTTCGCCGATGACTCGGTCAGGTTCGCCGTCGACGCGATCACACTTGTTGATGACGACCACTGGCTTGAGCCCGGCTTCGAGTGCTTTGGTCATGACGAAGCGTGTTTGTGGCATTGGTCCTTCATAGGCGTCTACGACGAGGATGCAGCCGTCGGCCATTTGGAGGACGCGTTCGACTTCGCCGCCGAAGTCCGCGTGACCCGGCGTGTCGATGATGTTGATTCGGTAGTCGGTGTCGTCTTGTGCATGATAGTTGACGGCACAGTTCTTTGAGAGGATGGTGATGCCGCGTTCGCGTTCGAGTTCGTTGGAGTCAAGGATGAGGTTGTGCTGCCCGCCTTCGAGTTTTTCGAGTTCGCCTGCGCGGAAGTTTCCTGACTGCTTGAGCAGGTTGTCTACGAGGGTTGTTTTGCCATGGTCGACATGGGCAATGATCGCAACATTGCGGAGCGATGAAACTGTGTTTGCGGATGATGAAGGGGGCATGGTGCTCTCCGGGGTCAACGACAGCCTGCTGATTCATTCAATAGGCTCGATTGGGTACGACTGTGATGCGCTATGCGCGGTTGTAAGTGTATCCATCCTCTTATCGGAACGGGACATATCACTCAATACCTTCTCTATTTTCACTGATCGTTCAATCCCTCACCGCTGGGATGGACAAAGGGGTGTATTGGGTGGCGGATTTGGCTCGTTGTGGCATGGTTTATGTGTTCGGACTCGCCCATTGGGAGTCCGGGCACGCTTTGTACATCCATAGAGAGGATAAACCATGCCCAATCGTATTTTTCCGATTTTGAATCTTCGCAGTGTCAAACTCCTTCTTGCGAGCGGAGCGATCTTAGGGACATCGCTGGCGAGCGCCGATGTGATCTACCAACAAGACTTTGAAAACTGGAACAACGCTGGGGCACAGTGGTCGACCAGCACCAAATCAACGCTTGGCGGCCCATACAGTACTGTGCTCGGGCGGTTTGGCAATGACTCCGTGACGCTTAATGTCTTGGCAACGAGAGATAACAACGGCGGGTTCGGCAGCCCGGACGGAAATCCATTCAATATCACCCATGACACAGTAGACGATCAGCAAAACGCTTTACCATTTCTCGATCAGAGCGGTGGCGGCGGCTCGGGCGGAACCGGTGAATCAACCCATGACTCCCCGACATTCAACCTTGGGCAAGCGATCCAAGATCAAAACGCGAATCAAGGCCCGCCAAGGTTTGGACCCGGGAGCTATTCACTCCGATTTGATCTCATGCTCTTTGATTCATGGGATGGTAATGATCCAACCTGGGGCACCGATAGCGTCTCCGTGAATATCAACAACGAAACAAAGTTCAACGAAGTATTCTTGTCGTATACCGATCAATACAACACCTGGAACCCATCTGAAGTACCCGAGTTCAATGCATATGATGATCAGTGGATCGACCGGATATTCCGTGATATTGAAGTTGAGTTTGAACTTACTCAGGCAACTGATCTGCTGAGTATCGAGTTCATTGGGCAGATATCCCAATCGATCAACGATGAGAGCTGGGGGATTGACAACATCAGCCTTGAGCTCAATAGCCTCGCTCGCACGAGTTCACCTCAAGTTCCAGTCCCGGGCACATTGGTCGCCTTAGGCGGCGGGCTCGGGCTGATGAGCCGACGCAAACGCTCACGCTAACGCTGCACATCCAACAAAAGAAGCTGTAGCGAATCGCTCACTTCGATTTGTTCTTGCCGAGCTTGGTCAGCTTTGAGAAATCTGAAAACTCCAAGCGGGCAGTCCCACGCAATCCAAAGCTCGATCGCATGATTTTCCACTCGATGCGTTCAATGACCTTGGCAACTGCGGCATCGTATACAGATATGGATTTAGACTGAGAAAACAGAGCGGCAGGCCTGAAGTAGCCGGTGGTGAGTATGCCCTGGTTGGAGGGCTGGTCAGGAATCGACTTGATATTGATCGCGGCATCGGCAACCCAACGAACTTGCTGAGCGCAATCACCATCGACGGGCCCGAGCGTGGCGATCAGCGTAGGCTCGTTGGGCAGATCAACCGAAATCCATGACACCTTCGCCCGCTCATTTGACCACAACTTAAGCGGATTCTTTGGCATAAAGAAACTCGTTCTTTGGCTCTCAAAGATGTGTGTTCTGATCGCACCGGGGAACCGCCCTTGGTAATCGGAAGCCTGATCCGGTGTTATCGAAGAGAGCAAATCATGTATAACTTGATCGACACGCGCGGACACTCGTTGAGACGATCGATCTTTGGTGTCATCGATATCATTGGTATCATCAATGCCATCGTTCATCGAAACTTCACTCATCAGGGTATAACCGATTGTCCGTGATGAGCCCGATTTTGAATATCCTGCCGAGCTTCTTGTAACAGGTGAGAGCTCAGAAATAATGAAAATGCCAGGACCACCAAAGATGTCAGGGCGTACACCGATTCCATCTGCCGGTTGAGAGTTGTTTCGTTGATTTCCTATTCCTTTGAGATACTCTGCGAACAGATCACTCACCAGCGCGTCGGGGGTTTGGGCCATCGATACGGCAAGGATCGCATCGGTACCCACCGCGCCGAGCAGCCCAACAGGTGCATCGTTCGTTGGAAGATCGATTCCTAGATCGGCTGCAAAGTCGTTCTGTATGCCACGCTGGGTCGATCGAATCACGCCAGCCGTGATTGCAGGCTTTCTCAGTGGATACTCTTTCGATTCAACTGATTCATTGGGAAACAAGTTATCGAGTCGAACAACCCACGCCAGCGACCAATCAGTATTTTTTCCAGCGATGCCGTTGATGAGATCGGAATGTCCTGCAAGTATCGAGCGACTCACCTTCTCCTCGGTAGGAGGAGCTTGGTTGGCAGAATTGGCAGAGTTGCGGGCAGCATACTCTTTCCTGGAGGCCTTAGCTTCAAGCACCGATTCGAGCAGGGCTGATCCATTCTTGGGCGCGAGCATGACGATTGCATGCTCATGACCGAGTGATTGGTCATCGATAAGCACGAGCTGATAGCGCCCCTTTTCGATCGCATACACCTTGTACCCGTGCTTAATGCTTCGGCTCACTGGTTTGAGATGTGTGCGAATCTCATCGAGATATCCCCGCTCAACCTCGCAAATCACTGTCCAG
>JAESSR010000310.1 GCA_016764015.1 Phycisphaerales bacterium | reverse complement strand
TTGGCGGGGTCGACGCCCATCCTTGATAATCATCGACATCATCAAAGTCGATTCTGTTGGCTGCCCTTTCACCAGCATCGACACCCAGTGCATCAATCGCATTGATCTGCGGGTCGGTAAAGAGCTTGGTTGCGATTTCTTCGGCGAGTTCATTGGCAAGATTCGCAGCCACCAGTCTATCTGCATGCACCGATGTCGATTGAACGATCGGGCCAACGATCTGGAGCGTCGAAACGAGCACGAACCCAACCAGGACCGTCGAGAGGATTGTCTCGGCCATTGAGATGCCACGGCGAGTTATGAACTGAGTACCCATCAGATCACCCCCGGCTTGTCTGGGAGCAGCGCGTGCATCTCAAAGATTCCTTGGATCGTATTCTCAACCGTAATCATCATTGTGAGCACGCTTGCATCTACTCCATCCATTGTGATCGAAATCACAAAGGTACCAAGCCCGTCGACCATGACGATCGTGGTACCAGCATCCACAGTGCGATTAATACGATTCGTTGATGGATTGAACACATAATTGACAACCCCAGGAACTCCCTTGGCACCTGAATCTTTAATCGTGACAAGTATAACCTCTCGCCCGCCGGACAATGATTGTCTCTCTATGGATGATGCCTCGCGGAGATCACTGCGGAGTTGATTGATCGTATCAATCACGGCTTGGTCATTGAGTCCGGCGTCCGTAGTCGTCGGAATAGCGTGCGAGCCGATTAAGACCGCAGAGCTGAGACCGATCATCAGAACTGATAGAATAGAGAGGCTTGTGACGACCTCAATGAGCGTGAATGCTGATCGGTTGAGGGATGCCGTATATTTTTGAACCATAGCTATATCCCAACCTTCACTGCTCCACCATCTAGCACTTTTATATCAACAACTTCACCCACTGTCAATGTGCCTGTGGTTGTAATCCCGACATCGGTTCCACCTGCGATTGAAACAGAAACTTCGATTCCATTATCAAGTATCCCCACCGTAAACCCTGGGCTGAGTTCTCCATATACGGTGATCGCAGCTTGGGCTGATACTCCCAAACTGGTCCGTTGGATATCTACGGCATACGGCTCATCATCAAAGTCTCGCGAAAAAACGACGGCTGCACGCTTGAGTTCTGTTCCTTCGAAAATGATGTACTTGTTTTCATCAAGGTAAAACTTGATCACATGCACCTTTGATGTCGCTCTTGCACGCAGCTTGATCGTTTCGATATCAGAGAGCAGTGTTCGTTGAGCTGCAGACAAGCGTCGTCCAGAATCTGCATCGGCAAACCGAGGGATTGCTATTGCTGCGATGATTCCAATAATTGTGATTACAATCACCAGTTCGATCATCGAGAACCCACGGAATGATTGTCTAGTACTTCTTGTCATTTCAATCGAGTCCTGAATCGGGAACGCCCCAACCTGCAAGAAACAGATTGGGGCGAGTGGTGTGATTATGTTTCAACTCGCATAGTTTAATATGCGTTGTACTGAACACCCTTGACATCAAGTTCAAGGTTGGGAAGGTTTGCGCTAATCGCGCCGGTTGCCTCAACATAGACCCAGCCTGCGGTTGTTCCACCTTGGGTTGCAACGAGTGCACTCTGTCCTTTGTTTGTTCCAACCTTGAGCTTTGGAATCTGACGCAGGTAAGTGCCGAGGTAGTAGGTTGATGATTTCGATGCGTTGGCAACGCCAGCGTCGCTGGTGTAAGTAGTCAGTTGTGCTTCAAAGGTTGCGAACGCGGGGACTGCTCCGCCGTGCTCGGCTTTGTAGAGGTTGATCGCACTGCGAAGAACATTGAGATCGGCAACGAGACCCGAATCGGCTGCACCTGCGGCACCACGACTCATGCGTGGAATCGCGATAGCACCGATGATGCCGATAATTACGACCACGATGACGAGTTCGATAAGACTAAACGCTCTACGAGCACGATAGGTTTGTGGCATTGGCTGTGAGATCAGCATTCGATTTTCTCCTTCTAGATAAGGACTAACAAACGATCAGCCCGTTGAGCAAAGGATCGACAAATTGCGAGTGCAACATCATCGCCAGAGGGAATATTTGTAGTTGTTAACCCCTACAACCAGCATACTCAATCTTGCCCAGATATCTTCGGAATCTCGATGGCGTATTCGATGCCATCACGCTCGACGATTACAGCTCGGGCATGCACAAGCACCAGTTGGTACCCGCTCGGGCTCACCTGACCAATACGCAGCAGCGTGCCTTCGAGCACCGCTGCCCCGCCGTTGCCAGATGGCATCACCGCTGAGAGTGTGGGTAAATCAACCATTGCCGGAGCGATGATCGGAAAACTGTCCTGATCCTCGATGTTCACATCCGAAAGGTTATCGGTGTTGGCGGTCGGAGATTCAGAGATTGTCGTCAGCGAGAAGAGTGATCCGAGCGAGTTGCTTGTGCCCGGCACACCCGCATCACTCACATTGCTCTGTAGACGATCGATGAGGATCGCCGCAGTGGGTTTGACAGTCAACGGCCTTGCGTCGCTCGTGTCGAGCTCCGGAGACGGCTCAACTAATGGTGAGATCGGAATAGCCGATGCCTGATTTGGACCAAGCAATCCTTGATCGATAAACAGTGCTATGCCAGCAACAGTTGCGAGTCCGAGAAAAATTTTTCGTTCTGTAGTAAGTCCCATGGTATTGAATAACCAATATACCAAACCGGGATGCAAACGAATCATAAAGTTTTTTTCACATCTCGCCGGCAGGATCGACAAACCAATACATCTGCATGTTCACCTGAACATTTATGGTGTCCGGCGAATCATTGACCATCTCGAATGCGTGGATGTGGATATCGGGCATCTGATCGCCGAGCAAACCAAGGAACGCGAACACATCGTCCGCTTGGGCGGTGCCGATAAAGTCCAAAGGTTGAACCGGGACTCGTTTGTCCGATATCTTTTCTCCAGGCTGTAATGAATCGATCCGAATCCCCACTGTCTCTGCGAGTGCCACAATTTCTGCTGTTCGCGAGTTGAGCATCTTGATCGACACAAGCTGTACCTGATTCGCAGTCTGAGCTTCGAGAATCTTGATCTGGCTGGTAAGCCTAGAGTGTTCTTCGATGGAAGCATTGAGAATCGACTTTGTATTGGCGAGTTCGTGGCGAGCACTCAAGAACAACCCGTGGCGTTTGGAGACTGAGTTCATTGCAAAGTAGATCGAAGCCCCCGCGATGATGGCGCAGGCCAACCCGCCGACAAGATGTACCTTGAGAAGATGTCTGCCTGTGCTGCCTTGTGCGTTGTGATTCTTATCCTGCATTTGCCCCCTCCGATCCTAGAGAGTTTCCGCTGAAGACCTTGATCACTACATGGAACCGGATGATCTCAACTTGCTCGATTTGTATTCGCCTAGTCTCCGTGAGTTCGATTGAATCAAAGATTTGGGCATTTTCAAGCTCGACGATATAGCCCCGGGCAATTGTTTGCGATGGAGCCATTGCTTCAAGATAGATTTCTATGTCCGAATCCCCTTCTACCCCGCCTCCAACTGCGCTGAGCCTACGGAACCGTACATCATTTCCTGCTGCATCAATGAGCACTTTGAACACATCACGCCATTCGAGCCTGTTTTTGACCAGTGCGAGCACTTCGCTTTGTTCCTTAATCAGCATCAGCTTGCTTTGCAATATCGGGATTTGCTGCTGATAGTTTGTATATTCGAGATTCGCGTTCTCGATCTGGCCGGACATTCCCGAATCGGTGAACACGGCGTGTCCGCCGACATACACCCCTGGAATACCGATCACAAAGGCTGTTGATACAACCGCACCAATCCAGCGTCCTATCCAGCGTGTTCGCTGACGACGCTCGATTTGCGCAATTGGAATCAGGTTTACCTGTGGGTATGGATCAGTAATCATTGGTCAAACCTCGCAGCAAGCCCATAAGCGAGACAGAGCCGAGTTGCCAGCCTCTGAACTTCTCTCTCGCTACCAATTGCATTCACTAATGCAGTAGGAACAGCATCACGGAATGGAATCCCAAGTTTTTTATCGAGTTGATCCCGAACGACCTGATGCTGTACACCATACCCGCTCAAGATGATGTGCCCGTGTGGTGCCATCCGGTATGAATGAGAAACATACGCAACCGCAACATCGAGCTCATTGGCGAGCTGAGTCGCGAGCCCTGCCCACGCTGATCTTTGGATTCGATCAAGCTCGTTGGTATTCGTTTGTCCATCAAAGCAAGTAAGCACACGATCTGCACCACGATTGGAAAGCTCATACCGCCCGGTTGCTTGCTCCCAAACACTCGATGCACCGTGCTCAATACGCCGCACATACACGACTGTTTCCCCAAGGGAGATCACCGCGAATGAACTTGCCCACCCGATGTGGAGCCGAGTTTCAATCGCAGGAGTATCGGCTGATTCGGGGTCTCTTTGAATGCTTGACTGCTTCGCATGGAAGCCGCATCGGCACATTGCCAACTCCATCAAATCCATCCCCACAGCTACGAAGCCTGCATGCTCAAACCGCTCAATTGTTGAATCTATCACACCCTGTGAGCACGCAACTGCGAGTGTTTCTTGCGAACGCCCCTTCGCTGGTAGCTCCCAGAGCCCGAGCTGAAACTCATCGGGTGCGCAGCGGCGATCACGGGCAATCTCCATCCGTGCGAGTTGCTCGACGGGTGCACCGCTCTGAGCAGGGGGGAGTTCAAGAACATGTGAACTGCAATCAGCCGTTGATGCAGTGATTGATATCGCTTTGCCGACAAATCCTCTGCGTTCTAGTATCTCGCCCGCCCATTTCAGCTCGTCTGCATCGGGATGCCCGAGCGTGATCTCTGATTCCGCTTGTTCACGCCGAGGAAAAACAGCCCACGCAACGACTCGCTCTTCGCCATTGGCTTGAATCAACTGCACCGCTCGGAACTCATGCCCGTCAACATCGAGTCCGATCGATGAAACTCTGGATCGTGTTTTCATCTTTGTAATCATCATTAAGCTCCTGCTGTCGCGGTGAGATCAAAGAGCGGCAAGAACATACTGATCGCTACAAATCCGACCAACACACCGAGGACGATCATGATGACGGGCTCGATTAATGACGAGATTGACTTGACAATTGTGTCGTTATCTTCATCGAGGTAATCAGAAATGTGAACAAGCACATCGGCGAGTCTCCCGGATTGCTCGCCGTTGCGGATGGCTTCACACGCTGACGAAACCATTAAATCTCCACTTGAGAATGCTGCGCTGATCGGTTCGCCGCGGGTGACGGCATCCTCCGCGTTGCTCATCATCTTGCGGTACTGCTCGTGTCCGAGCGATTCACGCGTAAGTGCAATTGCATCGAGCATCGGTACCTTTGCCTCAAGCAACACCCCCATCAAGCGAGTGATTCTTGCGGTCATAAATGAACGCAAGATGCCGCCAAACTTTGGCAAGCGCAATGCGATATTGCCGAGCACAACATTCCCCTTCGGGCTCATCATCCACCAGATGATTCCAATAACCACCCCGATCGCTGCGGGGATGACACCCCACCAGTACGAACGAATAAACTCTGAGATCGCCATGAGAAATGCGGTTGATGCAGGCAACGGCGTATCGAGTGTCGCAAACATTTCTGAGAATCTTGGGAGCACCACGCCGATGAGCAATCCGATAACAAACAGCCCAACTCCCGAGAGAAGAATAGGGTACATCATTGCCCCAAGAATACTCGACTTGATCTGTGCCTGTTTGCGTGTGAGCACGGCTACGCGCATCAGCATCGTGTCGAGATGGCCCGATGATTCGCCGGCGGACACGAGCGATCTGAACACCGCGTCGAATGTTCTGCGGTCTGCTTCGAGTGATGCACTGAGCGAGTCACCCGCTTCGAGTCGCTGGCGAACACGCATGAGCACGGCTTGCCAAGATTCATTCGTTGTTTGTTTTTCGATCGAAATGATCGCATCGATCAATGGCGTGCCGGTAGAAACAAGAATCGCCAACTCGCGTGCAAAGCTCGCTATGGTTTTCGTTGGAATTCTTTTGTTTGTTTTTCCGCCCTTTGATTTTTTCTTCACTCCCCCAGAACCGGAGCTGATTGACGATACAAGCAGCCCCTTCTTGCGGAGCATCTCACCAGCTTCTTCTTTGCTTGCAGCTTCGATCACGCCATCACGCAGGGCACCAGATTTTTCATAGGCTTGGTAGGTAAAGTTCATGCCGCTACCCCCGCATTTGTAGGTTGATCTTCGCTGTCACCCTCGTTGTCATCAACTTGTGTGACACGGATGATCTCTTCGAGACTCGTTTGCTGATCGATCGCCAAACGAACGCCCTCTTCACGAAGTGACTGCTGCCCCTGGGTATGCAAGAGACCACGGAGCTGATGTGTTGGAGCATTGCGATAGATCAATCGTCGAAGTTCAGGTGTCACTTCCATGAACTCATAGATGCCCATCCGTCCTTGGAACCCTGAGTCATGACAGCTCGTGCACCCACCACCCTTGCGGAATGCTCGCCCGGACATTTCCGGAATCCCGGCATCTTGGAGTACCATATCGCTCGGATAGTATTTCATCGTGCACGACGAGCAGATGGTGCGCGCGAGCCGCTGGGCGACCACGCCGTTGATTGCCGAGCTGAGCAGGTACGGCTCAATACCCATATCGACAAGCCGGGCAATCGCACCGGGCGCATCGTTTGTGTGCAATGTCGCCAACACACCATGCCCAGTAAGCGCAGCCTGGATCGCAACGCCTGCGGTTTCTTGATCTCGGATTTCACCGATCATGATGATGTCCGGGTCCTGACGAAGAATAGAGCGGAGTGTCTTTGCAAAGGTAAGCCCGATCGCATCGTGCACCTGAATCTGGTTGATCAAATCAAGCTGGTATTCCACGGGGTCTTCAACCGTGACGATATTGAGTTCTGGACTTCGGAGCAGATCAAGCGCTGAATAGAGCGTAGTCGTCTTACCTGAACCTGTTGGGCCGGTGACGAGCACCATGCCGTGCGAGAGCTTGAGTGTGCGTTGGAACCCATCGAGTGCTTCTTCACGAAACCCAAGGTCTTCCATCCGCACATGAAGATTTTGCTTATCGAGAATTCGAATAACAAGTTTTTCTCCGAGCAGCGTAGGAATACTCGACACGCGTAGGTCAATCTCACGCCCTTCGGCCACGATCCGAACGCGCCCCTCCTGGGGCAGGCGTTTCTCGGCAATGTCCATCTTGCCGATGATTTTCACACGAGACACAATCGCTGCGTGCATCCCTGGAGGCGGGTTCATCAAATCCCGCAACGATCCGTCGATGCGATACCGAACGCGTGTGCCGTGCTTGTTTGGCTCGATATGGATATCCGATGCCTTGTCCTTGACGGCTGTAAGCAGTGCCACATTCACAAGGTTGACAATCGGCGAACCTTCAACCATGTGGTCGAGGTCGGTTGTTGGTCCTTCATCTACCTGCTCGCGTTCGACGACTTCTACATCGGATTCGGCAAGGCTCGTCAAGAACGCATCGACATCCACATCGCCGTCGGCGTATTTGCGGATAAACTCATTGATGTTGTCTTCGAGCGCTAATACAGGTCGAATCTCAAAGCCTGTGAGTTCACGCAATCGGTCTACCGTCGGCAAACTCTGAGGCTCGCACATCGCGACCGTGAGTGTGTTGTGAACACGAAAAAGTGGAATCGCCTTGAGCCGCTCGGCTTCTTCCTCACCGAGAAGCCCGATTAGGCTCGGATCCATCAAGCCATGACGCAACTGCACCCCGCGAACACCGAGACACTTGGCCAAAGATTGAACGAGTGTCGCCCCGGAGATCATCCCCTGATCGACAAGCACCTCGCCGAGCATTCGCCCGGCGGTTTTCTGTTCCACGAGCGCTTTGGAAAGCTGTTCCTCGTCGATGTGCCCATCGGAGATGAGCACCTCGCCCACAAGACGCGGGCGCTGGGCTCGGCGGATATCGCTTTGTTGATTGTTCTGTTGATTGCTGTTCTGAGGAGTCATCGGAAACTCCTCACTGCGGTCTGCACATCTTCGAACTGTTGGAACTTTTCGGTGAGTCCGGTGAGTGCAAATATCTCGCGGAGCGTGTCGCTGATCTCACAGATTTTCAATGATTGCCCGCCGGCTTCGAGCTCACTGGTGATATCGACCAGCGCTTCGAGACCAAACGAGTCGACAAAGACCATATCAGTCGCATCCAGGATAAACCGCCCGAGTGTGTTGCCGAGCACTTCATAAGTCTGCGTGCGCAGCTGCGACGCATCATCTTCTGTAATCACAGGACCATCAGGGTGGATCACCGTGACGGCACCGTGTCGGTTCGTGTCGATGCGCATACCTGAGCACTCCTTACGCCGCCTTGGCGATCTCTTGGGTTCCTGGGATGGTGAGTGTGAAGATACTTCCCTTGTCGATCTCAGATTCAACATGCACATCGCCACCATGAAGCCTTGCGATCTGACGAGCCAACGCTAATCCAAGCCCTGAGCCGGTCACCTTGGCGATCCGACGATCGTCGGCTCGGCAGAACCGATCAAAAATCCGCTCGTGCTGAGATTCATCAATGCCGATCCCGGTATCAATGACTTCAAACTTCATCGCATTGTTGTCCGCGAAGCTCACATGCACCTGTATTTTTCCGCCTGAGGGCGTGTACTTGATCGCGTTTCCGACAAGGTTGTGCAGTGCCTGCCCGAGCCGATCACGATCTGCTTGAATCGTCGGAAACTTGGGCGGCAGATCGAAGACCATCTCGATCGATTTGTCCTTCGCCTGCGCCTGATAGTCTTCTTCGAGTTCTTGAAAGAGCTGTTCTGTGCGGAGTGAATCCTGATGGATACTCAATGAACCGGCTTCGATCTCGGCAACGCAGAGCATGTCCCCGACAATCCGCTCGAGCCTGCGAGACTCAGAGTTGATCACATTGAGTGCTTTTTCACGAATCTCTTGATCCTCAGGGCCCGATTCGATCGCCTCTTCGGTGTATAACCGGATGGTTGTCAGCGGCGTACGCAACTCGTGCGTTGCCTGCGCAATAAACGCATTCTGTGATTCATCTGCTAATCGCTGCTGGGTCACATCATCAATAAAGACCATCGCCCGGCGGACATCATCCGATTCGACTCGTGTGATGACCACACGGAGGATCGCGCCCTGCGATTCAATGGTTTTTACATCTCCAAGTTCTATGACTTCTCTCGTTGAGCCATCGTTCTTGAGCACCTTGTGCACTGCATTGATGATTTGCTCGGATTCTGGAGCGGTGTCCAGTGCTTGATCTATGAACTCGTCCTTTGCAACGCGAAGGAAGACACACGCAGCGCCGTTGGCGTACACGACCCGGAGATCCGAATCAAGCAATAATACACCTTGTGTGAGCGTGTTGCATGCTGCGGGCAAACCAATCGATTCAACCAACCCGCCGCTGGATGCCTGGACAATTTCCTGATCGACTTTTTTCTGTTCAAGCTCTTCATGCTCAAAGAGCAGCGTGTTCCAAGCTTTGGCTTGTAGCCCAAGGTTTTCCCCAACAAGAAGGCACTCCATCCGCCGTTCACCCTCAGCGACTGCTTTGAGTGCATCACCAATGCCGGCCAACGCGCCGAGCCGATTGCGGAATCGACGGTATACAAAGAGCACAAGGACCATCCCGACACTCATGATTCCAAGCGACGATGCACGGATCGATCCAGATCCAACAACTTGTGCGGACTGATCCATGACTAACGAAAGCACCAAGCCGCTCTTCCCATCGAACTCCAATGACTCATGAACGCTCGAAAGATGGCGCTGGTCGTCATGCATTATATTGATTGAGTGATCTGCAACAGCAGGCGCCAGCCAAGTCTCAGGTATCTCAGAGAGCACGCTTTGATTTGAAATCGAAGAGGCAAGCACGCCCAAAGATGGCACTGAAATCTCACATTCTTCAACCAGCCCCGACGCCACCGCATCGAGCATCAATCGTCGGAGACCTGGCAGATCATGGTCACTGAGCCGAAGCTCTGACTGCGATGCAATTAATGTACTAATCTCTCTGATCTTCTCGTCAGTCTGGGCATAAATCGAATCATCAATTGTCCGTGCAGAAATCCAAACAACGCCACCGATGGCAAATGCAAGGATGGCGATAAACGCCGCCCCGGTGGTCGCAACGAGTGATTCTCCGCGAACGAAGAATCGTGCAAGATCAAATCGACTTTGAGTCTTTGGTGTAGTCATAAACAGGTTCCGATTGGTGAAATACCAACGCCTGTCCGATATCGACTGGTTTTTTGGGGCACTTCAACCCAAACCAACCACACTGACTATGAGAGTTGTTCTCGGACCATGTATTGCCCAACTAAGGGGTGCTTTGCACATTTTGAATATAAAAGAGCCCCGCGATCAACGCGAGGCTCTTTCAAGTTCAAATGGGCGCGGGTGGATTCGAACCACCGAATGCGAACGCAAGAGGATTTACAATCCCCGCCCTTTGGCCACTTGGATACACGCCCAAATTTCACGCTTTCCGCCCAAAGGGCTGAACGGAAAGCGAAAGCCACCTCTCGGACTCAAACCGAGGACCTGCAGATTACAAATCAGCTGCTCTATCAACTGAGCTAAGGTGGCGTATTCTGATGTTGTTCTTGTCGTCAGATTTGAGCCTGAACCAAAGAAACTACCGAAATTCTTCTGAAAACAGCGGCCTCGCACAAAGCGAGGCCGTGATTTCTAAAATGGGCTATACAGGGCTCGAACCTGTGACCCCCAGTGTGTCATACTGGTGCGCTAGCCAACTGCGCCAATAGCCCAAAGCGGCAAGATTGTATCCTGCTCGCTTGAAAATGCAAACTCAACACGCTCGGGGAATGACAAATCTGTACTGATCTGCCACTTGCGCGTCCAGATTCGGGTTATTCGAGCATTATCCGCCGAGGATCACGATCTCGACGCGTCGAGAATCCTTCTTGGTTGCCTTGGCATCTGATGGACCAAACGCTGCGGAGTAGATTCGATCGTTGTCGATGCCCTTCCCTACCAAATAGGTCTCGACAGCCAACGCTCGATGAGCACTGAGCCGTTCGTTGGTGCCCCACTTTTTCTTCGTTTTCACGAGCTTGTCTGTATCGGTGTATCCTTCGACACGCACAACATTATTGCTGTAGTCTGAACGGATCACCTGTGAAATCTGATCCAGCGTTGCTTTGGCGCTTTTTCTGAGTTGGTCAGATCCTGAGTTGAACAGCACATCACCCGGAACACGCACGACGATTGCCCCGCCGCTGCGTAAACCAATTTCTACACCATTGATTCCTTCAAATCCGGTGTTTGGTCGAGCAGCGAGTGCTGCATTGGCCGCATCAAGATCACTCGAAAGTTGTTGATTTGACGAGCGTAAATCAGCGTTCTGCTGCTGAAATGCGCCGTTGCCATCATTTGCCTGGCGGACATTTTCTTGAAGCCCGGCGATGCGTTCGCGGAGTTGTGTGTTCTCATCAATTGCAGCGTCATAATCTCGCTGGGAAACGGTATTACACCCGCCCAATACGATCATGCTCAAGCTGCCCAATGCGATCAGAAATAGTTTCGGCGTGTTCATCCATGCACCTCCCGGTTTCGTGTTGTTGTTGTCCATATACAGTCTATCCGGTTCCACCACCGGCGTGGGCACATGCCCAACAGATTCATTCATCCCGTTTCGATTCATCCTAAGGCAAGTTCAATGGCCCATCGAGTCCAAATATTCGTCCGAGCCCGAGCTCAACCACAGGCTTGCCCAGAATCACCATCATTGTGGCGATTGCTAAGAACGGCCCATACGGCATGGCGCGATTGAGCTTGCCGCTAAACACTTGTGCGACAATCGCATACGCGACGCCAACGAAAGCTGCAAGGAAGAATGCGATCGTTGGATCGATCCACCCAAGGCACGCACCTACCGCCGCCATCATGTGGACATCGCCCAATCCCATCGCTTCTTTACCAAATGCCAATGAGCCCCCGATTCGTACCGCCCAGACGACACCGCCGGCGATTAAATATCCCATCAGCACCCCACCGAGCACAACGAGCCAGAGCGGCGCATCGGCTGGTGCGGTTATGACTCCGGTCATTGATTCAGTTGTCGATTGTCCAAAGAGTTGGACAAACAGCCATCCACCACCGAGCCCGAGCACCACAGGCATGCACAGGAATGCCAGCTCACGGATCATCTCCCGTCGAGCATGCGGGTACATCAGCCAGTCTTCGATTGACGATTCTTGAGTCTCTGCTTCAACCGGCTGCTCGGCGTCCCCATCTTCGTTCTCTTGTTCGTTTTCTTGTGAATGATTCGATTCGTACCACTCTTCAAAGTCGGCAAAGCTCCGAGTGAGCCACCCGAGCTTGAGGAACAGGTTGGAAAGCAATAGCCCAACACATCCACCGATCCCGATCCCGATGAACCGCCATCCGCCCATGCCTCCGGTAGCGAGTGTCCAGACCTCGCCGGGCGCTGTAAGCCATTTCAAGTGTGCATTAGGCACCGCCCATATACCAGAGAGCCCAGCGGGCATCATTGTTGGGTTGCCGTACTTTGATTGAAACCAGATTGCGTGTCCGGTATGCAAGACCAACGCCACGATCGCAGGCACCCATGTGAGCACGAGCGGAATCGTCGATGTGCGGGCATCGATGATCGTCATCGAAACCATGCTGCCCACGAGCACCAAGAGCACCACCATCGCAGGCCAGGTCAATGCCGGACCATTGGCTGCCCATTCTGGGGCGATCTGTCCGATCCCGAAGATCGCATCATCGGGCACGATATACCACAGAGCATATATTCCGCCGAAGAGCAGCGCGACGATGGTCTCGACGATCGGATACTCGGCAGAAATTTTACAATTACAAAACCGACATTTCCCACGCAAGATCAGCCACCCAAAGATTGGGATGTTCTCGCGCCAGGAGAGTTTATGATCGCACTTTGGGCACCGTGAGGTCGGCGTGACGACATCGAGCCCCAGAGGCATGCGGTAGACGAGCACATTGGTCAGCGACCCAATGCACGCACCAACAGCCGTCACAAAGAGCAGAATCGTGATGTTGGGCAAGCTATAGATCAACCATTGGGGCATCGTCTATTTATCGGCCAGTTGGATCAATTTGCTGAAAATCCTGCGTCATCATTTTTTCAGGAATCGGCATCCAAAGAATCGGCGTTGAGCTCAACAATCCGTTGCTCAGCCCGATCGAGGATACCCCGTGCCCGCTTGACGAGCCCGATTCCTTCTTCGTAGCCTTTGATTGATTCTTCGAGCCCGATTTCACCTGATTCAATACGATCGACGATGGTTTCGAGCTGGTCAATCAACTCCTCATAGCGGAGTTCTTCGGGAGTAGTAGTCTTCGATTTAGTTATTTTTTTAGCCACGGTTGAGGATATGCCTTTCGTCAGAAGAGTTCTTGTTGATTGGGGTTTGGTTTCTTCTTGGATTTCGATCTCCGCTTTGGAGGCTGGGATCGGGAACTTTGAAGCCGAGCATCCGCATGTCCTGCCCCACCTTTAACCATCGATCGCACTTTGCCATCAGCAAATGTGGTGACAATCTCCTCGCCGGGGGGCTGCATCGGTGCTTGATCGCACAAGTGAACCATCTGGCTTGGCGGTGACCGTGAATCCGCGAGCAAGGACCTGAGCGGGCCCGATCGCATGAAGCTCACGCGAGATGGCCGCCAACTCATCTCGCCGAGCCGAGATTACCCGCGTCATCACTCGACCGAGCCGACCATGAAGTTGCCCGAGATGCTCTTCGCGCCGGGCATGAACCGCCGTCGGCTGATGTCGGGCGAGCCTGATTGCAAATCGGTCGAGCTTGGCCCGGTTGAGTGCAACGGTGTCTTTCACCGCCCCCATCAAACGATCTGCCCGTGCCGCCACCCGTTCCCGATGAATCTTGATGATTTCTCTCGGATCAGACATCGACCGCGAGACAACAATCGCATCGAGCCGTTGTTGCTCATAGCGAAGCTCCGAGTGCACCGTGCGATCGAGTCGATTGATCATCGAAGCGAGTTGTTCGCGCAGCGCATCACAATCTGGCGCGAGCCTCATCGCTGCTTGCGTTGGCGTGGCACATCGTTCATCGGCAACAAGCTCTGCGATCGTCGTATCTGTTTCGTGCCCGATGGCAGCGACAATGGGCACCTGAGAATCATGGATCGCCTTAGCGACTTCGAGTTCATTGAATGCCCACAAATCTTCGAGTGAGCCACCGCCACGGGCGAGCAGGATCGCGTCGATTCCAAGACGCTCGGCGTGTATGTTGATCTTGGCGATCGCATTGGCAATCTGCCCCTTGGCCGAATCGCCCTGCACGCGTACATCGACAATCGCAAGTTCGATACTCGGGCATCGCTTGCCCATCGTGTCAATGACATCGGCGACCGCTGCGCCGTCCTTACTCGTCACCACCGCGATTCGGCGTGGGAATGTCGGCAACGATTGTTTGGTCGTAGGATCGAACCATCCAAGCTCGCGGAGTTCTTCGCATCGTTTTTTGTACTGTGCTTCGAGATCACCCTCGCCAACAGGCGTCATCGAGGTGACAATCAGGCTGATGCGCCCGCTGGGCGCATAGAACTCGATGCGTCCTTTGGCGATGACCGAGTCGCCGTGCTTTGGTGTGTAGCTCATCCGCCGGGCAGCCGAAGCGAAGATCACCGCGCCGATGACTGATTTGTCATCCTTGAGCGAAAAATAGTAATGCGTGCGATGTGAGAGCGAGCTGATTTCGCCGACCACCGAGAACCGATCGGAGAGCCCGGCTTTGATCGCGTGATCTATCCGTGTCGCGAGCTGCGATACGGTAATAGCCGCGTTGCCCGTATCATTGGCGGCCTTGCCCAAAACCGACACAAGGGACTGATCGTCCCGAGCGCCGGCTCTCTCACCTGTCTGCTTGCTTTTCATTCGCTCAGGATTAAATGGGAGTCGGCCGGTCATATCAGTACGATACGACTGCTCTACCCATTCGTCACCTAAAACAAGCGTTCGACTTTACTTATCAAGGGCAACCGTAGCTGTTTTCGCCTGAGATTCGTTCTTCTTCTCAACCCGTGCAACAACATCCGCCGCCATATTGTGAGGCAACGATATCCGGACAGGCTCGTCGCCCGCAAGCATCGCGACAACACCCGACATCTGGCTCTGGTCCTTCGCCTTCACCTGCTCACGCGATTTGATGCGGGGGATATCTGCTGGACGCTCAAAGACCGCTGAAGGCTTTGGAAGCCCCTTGGCTTTCGCTTGTTCTTCGCCAGTCGCCTGTGCGTTTGGATTGGTAAAGACGCGGACGCCGTAGAATCCATTGTCCTGAAGCCAGTTTTGGCGTGCCTGCTCAAGCTTCTCGAAGAGTTCCTTGGTGCGATCAATCTGCTGACGCCCGTACTGAGCGCGATTGGTTTCGAGGGTGGTTCCACGGAAGAGCATTGCAGCGGTTGAATCATTGGCTGCTGGCAATGGCTGGAACGGGTCGATTGCGAAGATGCCATCAAACATCCGCACATAGATCAGTGCTGGCGCACCTTGCCCGCCGAGCTTTTCGCGATCGGAGCTTGCCCAGCCGATCGAGCCGTCCGCGTTTGATACCGCGACGACTTGGCCTCGAGTCTGATCCGAGAAACGAATCTGTCCACGATCGACCCCGTTGGTGTCGATCATTTCTGCCCTGATCTCGACCATCTCGGGTGTAGTGATACGGTCTGAAACATAAAAGTCATTCGCAGAGGTTGGTCCCAACGCAGCGAGTGTCATTGCACCGATCATTGTGGTAAGTATCATATCGGTTCTCCGTTCTTTGGTTGTTGCAGCACCGCAGGGACGAGTCCGTTGGCGCAGACGCCGAGCATTCATGCCCGACTTGAATCAAGTGTGCACGAAAACCGCAGAATCACCAGTTCGATGACTGATCAACCGTGCCATTCGTTCCGATTATTCTGATTGTGAATTCACGGACTCATTTGGGGAGAACCCTGAGCGATACTCTCGGACCTTCACTCAGCTTCAGATTCTTGATCTTCATCACATAAACTGTGATACGCATCGAGCACCGATGTGATATACATCCCCGTCCGACGATTCTGTGAAACAAAGGCCCGAGATTCAAGCCCGGCTTTGCGTGCTGATTGCGGATCAGCTAGGCACTCGCCCAACTTTGCAGCCCACGCAGTGCGCGATGGGCGATCAACAATCGAGATGCCATTGGATTCTTGGATCGGCATGATGTACTCATCATTGCCTGAGATAATTGCCATCCCAGTCCCCATGACATCGAGCAAGAGTGTTCGTTCTTCATGGAGAGTGTCCGGGTAGATTAGGACATCACAACGAAGCAGCAAATCTCTACGATCCTCACTTTTATCGATGATGGTAAATCGATCCTCAAGTTTTCGCTCCTTGACCTTCGCCCAGAGCCCTGCCCGCTCAACAACTTCGAGGTTCGCAAAGATCATCACATCATCATACAACTCGATCGCATCGGCAATGCCTTCGAAAGCCGCGATGGACTGATCTTTCTGACGCCCTGAACTCATCAGCACAATCGATACATTCTTTTGCTCTCGAAAGATATTGACAACTTCACTCGAAACCTGCGCCCCCCACTGCGCCAGGTGCACCCGCTGCCCGAGCCCAGCTTCGATCAATCCTGCTTCAAATGATCGCTCGGGCACACTAAACAACGCGCGATCTGATTCATCGAGATGGAGCCCCTTTGCAGCATCGATCAACCCCGCACGCCACACCTCGAAAACCATCCCCGCGTCCAATACCCGAGCAAGCTCTCGTCCCATAGCCCAAGCGCCGCCCCCGAACACATGAACGATGTCGATCAGCCCATCGAGTGAATCCGAATCTTTAACGCCTTGATCTTTCGCTACTTGCTTCGCGACCTGGCTCGCCCGAATCTGACGCGTCAGCGCCAGTCCGCGATCGGCATACCAGATTGGCTCGCTGAGGATATCGAACCCGTTTTCTTCTAGATGACGATCCTTAGGTAGGACAACCTGCGCCACCACACCCTCGTTGGCAAGCCCGACAACTACACGCTCAATGAGCGCTCGCTCATGAACTGCAAACCGGGCATCAACAAGAATCAGCACTCGCATGTCGACTAGGCTCCAATAAAATGTGACAATCAATCAATCAGAAGATGATTCTTGATCGGCTACACGAAAGGTTAACTCTGGCGGATGTGAATCCTCGTTCTTCACCGCTTCGGTTCTCCAGATACCAACCCAGTGATCTTTGGCGACCTTGCGGAGCACATAATCACCCGCGGGTTCATCTCGCTTGCGTAAATCCGCCGGTGCATCATGCCAAGGCCACCAAGGCGTGATCCCTTGGTCAGCACCGGGCAGCTTCTTAAACTCTTCCGGATTATCAACAATTTCAGTGATCGTGGTCAACCTATCAAGCTTGGTGTGCACCGTTGGAATACTCGCGAGCAAGCCACGCGTGTATGGATGCATCGGGTTTGCGTAGAGGTCGTACACATTTGCAAACTCAACCACTCGCCCAGCATACATCACACAAACCACATCGGCGTTCTCGGCAACAACACCAAGGTCATGGGTGATGAGCATCACCGCCATGTCACGGGTATCTTTGAGGCCTTTGATGAGTTCGAGGATCTGAGCCTGGATGGTCACATCAAGAGCTGTTGTTGGTTCGTCGGCGAGCAATAACCTTGGCTGACACGCAAGTGCCATCGCGATCATCACGCGTTGACGCATGCCACCGGAGAACTGATGCGGGTACGCCTTAATTCGGCCTTCAGGATCTGGAATTCCGACGGCTACCATCGCCTCAATCGCAATTTTCATTGCCTCTTTCGAGTTCACATCTTGGTGAAGTGTGATCGCTTCGATAATCTGATCGCCAACGGTGTATACCGGATTGAGCGAGGTCATCGGCTCCTGGAAGATCATTGCGATCTCGTTGCCTCGAACTTTTCGCATCTCGGCTTCGGAGAGTTCAAGCAAGTTGACCACTGTTCCGTCTTCCATACGATACTTAATCTCACCACGATCAAAGCGACCCGGAGGGCGAGGGATAAGCTGCATCGAACTCATTGAAGTGACAGACTTACCACAGCCTGACTCACCGACAACCGCGAGAGTCTGGCGAGGAAAGACAGTCATACGGACACCATCGACCGCTTGGATTCGAGGCCCTGAGCCGTTGTCAAAGGAGACCGCGAGATTGTCAACTTGCATGATCGGCTGCTCAGCGATCACGGATTTCTTTGAACTCTCAGGCTGTTCCATCGTTGATTCAGTCATATCTATTCCTATCGCGAATCCTCAAGAACGAGGATTAAACGCGTGCTTTCTTGAGTTTCGGATCGATCGCGTCGCGGAGTGCCTCGCCGATCAGGTTGTATGCCATGGTGGTAAAGAAGATCGCTGCCCCGGGGAAGATCGCCAACCACCAGAGGAAGTCGGATGTCTCACCAGAAGCATTCGAGAGTAGTTTGCCCCAGCTCGCCTGACCAGTTGGACCTAGCCCAAGGTACGAGAGAATCGCTTCGATCAAAATCGCCGCGGCAATCGCGAATGACGAATCAACCAGCACCGGTGTCACACCATTGGGCAACATGTGCTTAAACAAGATCGACCACAAAGGAAGCCCCACCGCTTTGGCGGCCTGCACATAATCAGTCTCGCGGAGCTTCATGAATTCCGCGCGAACAAACCGTGCAGCACCAGTCCAAGTGAAACACCCGATGATCGCCATCATAAAATAGATGTTTCGTGGGAGCACACTCGCCGCAACGATCAGCAAGAACAACACCGGGATCGCCATGAAAATTTCAACCACGCGGTAGAGGATCATGTCAACCCATCCACCGAAGTAGCCCATCAATGCACCGACGGTGACGCCGATGACTACTGCAATCCCTGTCGAGATAAACCCAATCGAGATCGACAATCGACACGCATGGAGCATCTGCGAGAGCACATCTTGTCCGAGCGTATCGGTGCCCATGTAGTGAGTTGGGGCGGATTCGCCGAGAAGTTGTTGCTTGATATCAAAGAGCGTTGAAATTTCACCGGCCTGCGATTGCGTTTCCAGTTCATCAATTAGTTCGCTCACTTGGAACGAGAGCAAGGAATCGATCGACCCTGAAACGCCCCGGAGAGTGACGAAACTTCGTTCTGAAATAATGATCTCGGCGAGTTGCTCGTCGGAGAGATTCGCTTTTTGCCCGGTTTCGAGCCGTTCCTTTTCAGCCAATCGATCCCACATAGAGTTCAAAGGCGTGGACATCGGCGAGCGATTGTACATCGCGGTTTCTGATTGATTCGGCGAAAAAGGAACTATCGTAAATGTCGCTTCAATCTCTTGATTGGTTTGCTGCGATCTATAAAAGAAAGTGCTGGTATTGGGCGACCATTTCCAGCCACCCAAAATCGTTGCCAGCATCAGCACTGCGATAACATAGATCACTCGCCATTTACTCTTATACACACCGATTGAAATGAGCGTGAATGGAATCGCCGCGATCAAACCGATGATCCCTGCGGCCACCCATGAAAATGAGTCGCCTTGTTCCATATCTCTCATCCAGTCCGATGCATCACGATGCCCGAACTTGCTCGAGACCACACTGACAAGCACGACCCCGATCGCGAGTTGGATTCCGCTCGCGGCGATGAGCCGAAGCTTTTCTCCGATGTTCAGTTTCTTGATCGGTAAGAAGATCAAGACCGGTGCCCAGATGCCCCAAATAATCAGAATGACATCGGCAAGCGTCAGCATGCGGAGCATCGGTGAGCTCATCGCACCGCGCGATCCATCCTCATTGATCGCCCACATGATAAGCGGATGCCCCGACGCGATCAAAGGCGAGAAAATCGCAAAGAACGCAACGATCGCGATCCAGATAATCCCCACCATTGCGGCTGGCCTACGAATGACCTGTCCAAATGCTTCTGCCCAAAAACCTTGCGCGGGTTGATGCCCAATGCCTTGGGCAAGCTCCACGCCGGTGACTGACTCGGGTTGTTTCGTTGCACTACTCATTTGTACGAAATCCTTGGGTCAGCCATCGAATATAAAATATCGGCAAGTAGCAATGCTATCAAGTTCACCGCTGCGATCATCATCGTGTTGGCAAGCAACAACTCACGATCCTTGAGGTTAATCGATTCGATCACCAAGTTGCCCATACCCGGGATTGTGAATATCCGTTCAATGACCACCGAACCGGCGAGCATCGCAGGGAAGATCGAGACAAACATGGTGATCAACGGCAACAAACTATTACGGAACACATGCTTGAACACGATGTCCTTGTATGCCACGCCCTTGGCTTTGGCGGTACGGACATAATCCATATTGAAGTTGTCGAGCATCGCCGCGCGTGTTTGCTTCGAGAGCACCGCGAACCCGCCGTAGACAAGGCAAGATACCGGCAACACAATATGCCAGATGAGATCGAGCAAATATCCCTTTTCCCACACGCCATCGGCATTTGTGGAAGGGAGATAAGTGAACGCATCGGAAGCTGCCGAATGCAATCCACTCGCAGGGAACTGGCCGTACCATGTCCCTTGCCTTGCGAGATACCCAACCATGAGCACACCAGCAAGCGGGATCGGGAACGACCACATCGCGATATAGAACGAGCCACTCACGCGATCAAAGATGCCCCCGGAGCGGACTGCTGCGAGCATGCCCGACGGGATTGCAATAAAGTAAATGATGGGGATCGCGATGAGATTCAACAGAATCGTAATGGGGATTGCCTCGGAGATCAGTTCCATCACCGGGCGTGATTTGGAGAACGATCGCCCCATGTCAGGCTTGGAGATACTGATCCCTGGAATCACACCAAAGCCCGCTTCTGGATAGGGCTTGGCATCGAACACGGCCATGAGTTGTTCACGCTCAACAAGCGCATCTTCGTAGTACAAAACCAATGCGTTGCCGAGTTTATTAATCTTTTCGATGCGGTCAGTCGCTTCGATTTGCGTCCGCATTGAATCGATGATCTCGTGCTTGATTTTCCCTTTTTTATCGAAGGCTTTTTTGATTTCAAGATCGCCAATGACCTTGCCGAGTTCTGTATCGAGCAGTGCTTTACCACTGATGAGCTTGGCGCGAGCCTTGGAATATTTATTCGCTTGCTTGCGGTAGATGCTTGATTTGCTCTCAGGCGTCGCGTCCGATGCCCATTGATAGGGTTCTACCGGTTCGACCACGGGGAGTTCGTCAATGTACCATTCCCACAACGGCGGGATATTCACAGCCTTGGGCGGCTGAACAAACGCACCTGTCGGGTCGATCTGGTCACGCTTGCCGAACTTGATCGGTGATATCCGTCCGAGCCAGCGAACATACTGCACCGGTGCCGGAGCATCAAGCCCGTACCGGTCTTCGAGATACGCTTCTTTGATCGCTCGGTTGGTTTGGTCCATCTGCCCGTCGCCCGCCGACAACCCCGCGCCAATCCCGCCGGGGCTCAGCGCGATGAGCATGAACACCAAGAAGGTAATCCCGAGCAGAGTCGGAATCATCAACAACAATCGTCTGAGAATATATACACCCATTGAACAACCGCTCCTTAAACTTACTCAGCGTAGTAAAACTCGCGTTGTTCCAATCCCTTGGGATAGGTATGAACATTCTTGAAATCTTTATTGATGAACCGAAGCCAAGGCCCGACCCGAAGGAAGGTGTACGGCTGCTCTTCATTGATCAAAGCATGGAACTGATGGAATACCTTCATCCGCTCTGAGGTATCGAGTGTCAGCTTGATCTTGTCGATGTACTGATCCTGCCCTGCATCCCATTGGATAAAGTTATGACCCTGATTCTGAATCGAATCGGTATGCCAGATTTGCTTCGGATCAGATTCTGGTGACGCTGCAGACCACCCCATCATAATCGCATCGAAGTCTCGGTTTTTTAAAATTTGATCGTACAACGACCAGTCCACAATCCTTGGATTGCACCGGATACCAACCGAAGCACATTGATCTACTAAGTATTTCTGAATTCGCTCTGTGGTTTGAGACCCCGCGACACGGGTGAACTCAAAGGCAAACTCATCCCCGCGTTCATTTTCAAGAATGCCATCATCATCTGTATCAACCCAGCCTGCTTCTGCGAGCAGTGCTTTCGCACGATCAACATCGTATGGCCAAGGTTCAATCTCTGGATTCGCGGCTGGTGATGGTGGGTTGTTTGGACCGACTGCCCGTTCCCCGATGCCGTTAAAAATATCATCAATAATGAGTTGACGGTCAAGAATCAAAGTCATCGCCTGCGCACGCGTTTGTCGTGGAATGGTGTGAGCTTCCCATCACGCGGGCCACACTGCCAACCGATAAAACCATATCCTGATCGCATGTTTGCCCAGTTGAGCGAGTAGGCAAACTCGTCCCACCCTTCCTCACGGGACACCTTGGCAAACTGAGGCGGACTCGGAGGGATCATGCTCGCGTTTCCGTTTCGAAACTCTGTTAAACGAGCGATCGGCTCGATAATGACCTTGAAACGCATCGAAGCAAGCGCGGGCTTTGGCCCCCAATACTGCTCGTTGCGAACAAGGATGACATCTTTTCCGGGCGCCCACTGATTATCGACATCAAGATTGTCAAGTTTAAATGGCCCTGAACCCATCGCCAAAGCGGTGCTTTGGTTAATCTGGCTTGGAGTAAACTTGGCATAAAAATGTTTCGGAAGGATATAAAAACTCATCGCGGATTGAAGGTTGTACGCATCCGGCTGGTTGAATGTGAACTCAACGACCTTCTCTGAGATGACTTCAATGTTCTCGATTGAGGTCATGACTGATCGAGCGGCTTCCGTTTCAAGCTCTGGATTGTTGATGTAATCATGGAATGACCACCGGACATCCTCTGCGGTGATCTCTACACCATCCGAGAAATGGATGTTCTCACGAAGCTTGACTCGAAGCCAGTATCCGTTTGGATCATATTGCCATGCCTCGGCCAACAATCCCTCGAGTTCGAGTGTTTCAGGATTGAGATCGGCAAGCGTTTCGCAAATCTGATCATTGACCCGGCGTGCATAGGTATCTTCAGCCAACACAGGGGTGAGTTTGCTGAGTTGAGCGGGGAACACCTCAGTAAACTCACCACCGAGCCGAAATCCATCGAGATCGTAAGGCTCAACAGCAAAGTCAAACTTGTCCTGCCACTTAATCGGTACCCCACCTGGGCGGGCCCAACTATCTCTTGAGTTGCCACCAACTGAACGAGCCCCCGAGCCAGATCCATTCCCTGAATCGTTCACACGAAACGCGCCGCTCGATAGCCGTGCATCGAGTTCTGAAAGTTGACTTGTTATGGTGCCAAGCCCATCTTGCGTCGCGGCTTCACTCATTTGAATATTTCGATCAAGTTTGGCAACCTGTTGCTCGACAGTCCCAACTTTGTTGAGCAAGTCTTGAGTCTGCTGCCACTGCCTGTTGCCCTCTTTGATATTCAGGAATGAGATCACCCCGACGATTACAACGAGCACCATGAGCACGAAATCTTTGATATTATGCCTACAAAGAAGCCTGCATGAACGCTTATAACC
>JAESSR010000309.1 GCA_016764015.1 Phycisphaerales bacterium | reverse complement strand
TTAAGCAGGTCTTCATCCCCTCTCCGAAACATGCTCAAGGCTGCGCCGTAAGCATGCCACCCAAATCCCCTCTGCGTCCTCCGCGCTCTTTGCCACCTCTGCGTACCTCCCCTCCCTCCCTACATTCCCCTCCGTGCGCAATCTTCGTGTCCTACAAACTCCCCCCTTGAGCCGCCCAACTCAGGCCTATACAATTCCCCAACCCGCACCAATCGCCCAAACAAATCCACCCGACCACCGGAGTGGATCACTCCACCATCAGGCAACACAATCAAGTGCACATGCTCCGGCATCACCACAAACGCAAACACATCAAACCCAAGCCGTTGCCGTTGCACCTCAAGATGCTCAACAAACATATCGCGTGTCGCTGCATCCCCAAACAACAACGCTCGACGCCATGCTTGGACTGGCCAGTTGCATCGCTGAGAGGCCTAGCTGACAGGGCGGTGATGCAATGCTGCCCAGAGCAGCACAGCAAGAATCTGTAAATCGGTGTATACTGCGTTTCTCATCGACCTACGCGGAAGTGTCCGCAGCGATGAAAAGATAAGAATCCAAAGCTCGCGTTCTATGATGTTCCTCCTTTTGGTAAAAGCACATTGTGGACGATAACTGCACATATCGCAACTGCCTTACATGCGCCGAGTGGTAAATAAAACTACTGAAGCCCGGGGAGGCGAAAAGACTCAAGATGCGAGCTGTCAGACACGGTCTCGACACAAAGCACGAACAAATACCTTTCGCTACGAGCTGTGCTTCTGCTTCTGTGTTCTGGTTCACTGTACATGGATTACTCCATTTCCTCCGAGATTCCGAACAAAACCCTTGACACAGGATTGCAGGTTCCGGTAAGCTATGGCGGGGCGCGTCGTTTCATGTCCCAATGTCACCTAAGACCCCATTCGGGGCCCACGAGCCGCTCGCTGTTCGATCAACTCAATGGCATGTATCAAAAGGCATGTAAATGATGAAGGGTTTCCTTGGAATCCCTGAACATTCAACACCTTTGTGCCGCGATTGTGTCGAATTGCGAAGGCATACCACCAGTTCGTTTTCCAAAGAAAGGCTATTCAATGATCCCCAACGGAAAGACCAAAGGATTATCCTACCTCTGCATCAGCGCAGCGGTTGCAGCGATCACGCTCGCACCCGCATCAAGTGCTGCTGTTGCACAGGCCGCAGGGCAGGCTGCTCCGCTCTCACGCACCCAAGCAGTCGCCAAATTCGAATCTGCCAACCGCGATTCATCGATCGCGATGCGTTCGAGCGGGAGCATCGCACGCGTGTACGGCAAGGCGTTTAGCCACGGCGCGACCTCGGCCATCTCGGCTCAACGATTCCTCAACCAGAACGCAGGCATCTGGGGCGTGTCGAGCGATGAACTCATTGCACAGGGACCATTCGCTGACGGACACCATGTCCAGCCGATCGGGTATCTCCCAGACACCGATTCATACAAGTTCACCGGGCACTACTACACCCAGTTCAAGGATGGGGTTCCGGTCTTCCGGTCAAAGCTCGTGCTGTTGGTTCGCAACGAAGCGAACAGCCCACTCGTGCTTGCTTCATCACAGCTCCATGATCTAAGAAACTTCCAGATCGATCCCGTCGCATTACGCTCGATCGCTGATCAAGCAAGAATCATGGATATTGCGAAAAAGGCATACGATCTTACCGCAACAATGGATTCAACTCGAAGAGTGATCTTCGCCGGAACCGATTCAACACCATTCCCACCAACACTGGCCAACGAAACCTACATCAGAGTCAATGGCGTTGAAGAATACCTCATCGTCACCGATGCGGCAACGGGTGCTATTCTCTTCCAAGAAAATCTTATCCACACCATTGATGTCTCGGGCAATGTCTCAGGTTTCGCCACCGAAGGGATCGGCACAGATGTCTGTGAAGAAGAAGTTCTCCAGCCACTCCCATACCTCAGTGTAGGTATCCAAGGCGGAAACTCCATATTTTCAGATGTCAACGGCGATTTCACAATCCCCAATGGAGGGGCAGGCTCAGTGAATGTCAATGCCGGGCTCACCGGTGAGTGGTTCAGAGTATTCAATGCCCAAGGATCAGATGCGACCGCATCAACAAGCGTCACTCCTCCCGGACCAGCGGACTTAGTCTTTAACCCAGACAACAACTCCCAAGCGATCCGTGCTCAAGTGAATGCTTATGTAGAATCAAACCGGGTCCGCGACTTTGCAGTCGCCGCCAACCCGGCATTCCCAACACTCATGAATACCGAGTTCCCTGTGACCGTCAACATCACCGGCGGGCTCTGTCCTGGAAACGCTTGGTACTCACCTGGTGATCAATCAATCAACTTCTGCTTCTCAAGCGGATCATCGCCAAACACCGCATGGTCTTCAGTCGTCCACCACGAATACGGGCATCACCTCGTCAATGCTGGTGGCTCAGGCCAAGGACAGTACGGCGAAGGCATGGGCGATGTGATGAGCACAATCATCCTTGATGATCCTCGCCTTGGACTTGGATTCTTTGGCAACTGCAACGGATCACTCCGGAGTGCTGACAATGACCTTCAGTACCCACAAGGTGGAGCAATCCACACCGCTGGGCAGCTTATCTCAGGGTGTGTATGGGATACTCGCAACGAGTTGATCGTGACAGAACCTGCAAACTATACACAGATTCTTAACTTCCTCGCGGTCAACTCGATCTTGGTACACTCTGGTTCAGAGATTACCCCACAGATCACCATCGACTGGTTAACACTTGATGATGACGATGCCAACATCGGCAACGGCACCCCTCACTATGCCGAAATCGCGGCAGGCTTTGGTGCACACAATATGGATGCACCAGCATTGAGCTTGCTCGAAATCGTTTACCCTGCGGGTCAGCCTGAGCTCGTGAGACCAGACGGCACGACTACACTGCTTGTCAACTTTGAGCCACTCGCTGGCGAAGTTGATCCAGCAACAACCGCTTTGATGGTTGATACCGGAGCTGGCTTTGTTGCTCATGCGATGACTCAGCTTTCGGGTTCCGAGTTTGAAGTGAACTTCCCAGCTGCAGACTGTGGCTCGGAAGTGACCTACTACATCGCATCGAATACATTAGGTGGAGCGGAGCAGAACTCGCCAACCGACGCACCTTCTGGTGGCACCTTCTCAGCAATCGCTGCGTTTGGTGAGCCAAGCGTTGTGTTTGAAGACAACTTCCAAAGCGATACCGGCTGGACAGTCTCGGGTGATGTCAGCGGTCGTTTGGAAGGCGAATGGCAACGCCAGGTACCGACCGGCGCTGGTCAGCGTGGCGATCCTGCCGATGACTTTGATGGATCAGGAATCTGTTTCATCACCGGCAACGGCAACCCTGGCGCCAACACCGATGTTGACGGCGGGAGCACGATCCTCACTTCACCAATCATGGACGCGAGCGGCGTGAGTGCAATCAGCTACGCCCGTTGGTACAGCAATGACTTCGGAAACAATCCGTTTGCGAATACCTTTGTTGTTGAGGTTTCCGACGATGCCGGTGCAAGTTGGACAAATCTCGAAACCGTTGGACCCGCTGGCCCAGAGGTAATAGGCGGATGGATCACCAAGCAGATTCCATTGGCCGGGATCGCCGGGTTCACACCCAACAGCCAGTTCCAGATTCGGTTTACCGCATCTGACTCACCAACCGGTGCCGTCATTGAAGCTGGTATTGATGCGGTGGCATTGGTGGTCTTCGATTGTAATGCAGAATGCCTTGCAGACTTGACCGGCGATGGCATCCTCAACTTCTTCGATATCTCAGCATTCTTGGGTGCGTTTGGCGAGGGCGACCTGGCCGTTGACTTCACTGACGATGGCATCTTGAACTTCTTCGATGTTGCCGAGTTCCTCGCAGCGTTCGCTGAAGGATGTCCATAAAAGTTTAGTACGCAGAGTGAAAACCACACTCATTGGCGGGGTGTCCCAATCGGGGCACCCCGTTTTTTATGTAAACTTTGTTTGCGTGATGCCGTGTTTGATGGTTTATTTCCGACACAAAACCTCGCTCATTTCGCCTCCCCCGGGCCTCCGGGGGAGGTGCCGAACGCAGT
>JAESSR010000308.1 GCA_016764015.1 Phycisphaerales bacterium | reverse complement strand
GTGTAGCAGACGGAGGGGGGGCTTCGAGATTGTATAAATGGGACAAAACAAGCGGGAAACAAAGCAAGACCCCCTCCGTCTGCTACACAGACGCCTCCCCCGGAAGCCCGGGGGAGGCGAAAAAACATACACCTTTGTGAACATAGTGAGCCTTCAGATATCGCCTAGTTGAGTCCCTTGTCACCGAGCCAATGCTCGGCGTCAATCGCTGCCTGGCACCCCATGCCCGCAGCCGTCACCGCTTGGCGATACTCCGCGTCCGCAACATCACCCGAAGCGAACACGCCTTCGATGGTGGTCTTGCTAGACCGGGTCTTGAGGTCAATATATCCCGCGTCATCAAACTCGAGCGCGGTATCACGCAGGAACTTGGTCGTGGGCGTATGACCGATCGCGACGAACATGCCCTTGACTGGTAGCTCTGATTCTTCGCCAGTCACGGTATCTTTGAGCTTGATCGCATGGAGCTTCTGGTCACCATTCGCATCGGCTGTACTCAAACACTCAACGACCACCTTGTTCCAGACCACTTGGGCGTTGTCCTTGTCCATAAACCGCTTCTGCATGACCTTCGATCCACGCAATGCGTCGCGTCGATGGATGATGTACACCGTTGATGCAAACTTAGAAAGGTAAATCGCTTCTTCGAGCGCTGTGTCGCCGCCGCCGATGACCGCGACAGACTGATCACGGAACGCCGGCAGTGCACCATCGCACACCGCACACGCCGAGACGCCGCCACCTGTGGTTGCCAGCGCCATCTCGCTCTCAAGCCCGAGCCAGTTGGCTGTGGCTCCCGTCGAGATAATCACCGCATGGGCACGAACAATGTCGCCCTCGGATGTATGAAGCGTGTGAGGCGAACCATCGCTTGAGAACTCACACTTGACGATGTCCTCGCCAACGACACTCGTCCCGAAACGACGGGCCTGCTGCTCGAACTTCATCATCATCTCAGGGCCCGCGATCCCATCAGGGAATCCAGGATAGTTCTCAACCTCGGTAGTCAGCATGAGCTGTCCACCGGGGAGGATCGGCCCAGGGTCTTGCTTGGCGACGCCAACATACACGACAGGCGAAAGATTCGCTCGGGCAGCATAAATCGCGGCTGTCCATCCAGAAGGCCCCGAACCAATGATGACCACCTTGTGGACTGTATCTGTAGTATCTGCCAAACGAAACTCCTCAAAGGTCAGCCTCATCCTGCGGGCTGATTGTTGAATCTAAACTCAAGCGAATATAGAAATATTCCATAGACGCGAAGATGAAATCTTAGCCTCCACGCCCGCCTAGGAATGTCCATCTATAAAAACTGAGCGGATCATGTTCATGATCCGCTCAGTAGAGAGAGCAAAGTTGTTTTACGCGGCTCAACCAGCCTTGTGTGATGCTTGTGTATGATCCTGATCCGAATGCAACATGCTCGGTGCATGCTGGTCGGATTCCCGTGCAACCTCTTCAAAGACCGGATCGGTCCGGCGGAAGAACTGGCTCGGCTTGGCATCAGTGAGGCGTTCGTTGAGACGATCGAGTGATTCTTCGATGATCTGACGGACCCGTTCACGCGAAATCCCAACCTCGGCTGCGATCTCCTTGAGTGTCAAAGGCTCAGAACCATCAAGACCAAACCGCAAACGCAAGATATCAGCTTCACGATCGTCAATGGTTTCCATCAAACGCCGGAGAATACCGAGTTCCTCAGCACGCAACGATCGGTCGTCCGGTGCTACTCCGCGATAATCCTCGATCAACCCGCCAAGCCCGACAGCCTCGCCATTGATATCTCGCGGTGCCTGGTTGGGTGCATTGAACGCACGGACCGCACGCTTGATGATCTGGATCTTCTTGATCGGCAGATCCATCGCTTCTGAAAGCTGTTCCATGCTTGGCTCATGCCCGAGCGTAGCTTGGAGCAACCGTGATTGCATCTTCCACTTGGCGATGAGTTCTACCATGTATGCCGGAATATGAATCGGCTGATTAGCGTTCATCAAAGCACGCTTGATGCCCTGCTTGATCCACCAGCTACCATAGGTGCTGAATCGTGCACCTTGTGCCGGGTCGAACCCTTCAACCGCACGCAGCAAGCCGATATTGCCTTCTTCGATCAGATCAGTGATCGGAAGCCCACGGTTGCTGTACTTCTTAGCGATCGATACAACCAAACGAAGGTTGCTGTTGACCATCCGATCTCGTGCGATCGGGCATTGATCGTTGATGATCTTCCATCCAAGCTCACGCTCCTCTTCAGCCGTGAGCAAGGAATAGCGGTTGATCTCTTTGAGATAAGTCTGCAATGCAGACTTGACGCCAGAAGAGCGTGTGGTGCTCGACCCCGAACCAGATCCCGATGAACGAGAACTAGTTGAACCAGACCCAGAAGAACCAGAACCAGACGAACCCGATTGGGACGAACCTATAGATGTACTCAATTTCCTACCCTACCCTTTCCGCAGCGAGCGCTGCCGGAAAAAAAACAGATTGCGAGGGGGACAAAGATCCCTCCCCTACTCCGTTCGTCAGTCTACGCGAAATGTTCCATCGGCGAAAGAGGAAAATGCCTGAACTTAGGGCAATTTCTTATGAAAGTTGTGTGCACCGACCTGCCCGATTGCACCGATTAGAGTGATAAACCGACATTTTGCACAATATGATCGGGCTTTCAAAATTTTATTGGCATCTGCCAAAATTCGGCGCACAATAACAAGTTCCGCCCACAATCCACGAGAATCCATGGAAAACGATTTATCACAACTTCTCGAAGAATGGCCCTTCGAATCAGGGCAAATTGCTGTCCGACTCATCGAAGGACAAGACAAAGAACCTCGAATTCAGGTCCGATTAGACCTTGGGTTGTTGCAAATGCACACCAACGGACGACCCGACGGGCATAAACCCCACGGCTTTGAATCCCTCCTCGAATACTTTGAATCAAAGATTGATCAAAGCGAGATTGATTCACAGATTGACATCGAGACCCAAGAAACAGCCCATAACGAGGATGAAGATCACAGCGAAGAACAATACCTCGAAGCACCCAATCTCGGCGATGATGACGAGCAAGACGAATCCAGTCGACCCGCTCGTTTCCTCTCCCAAGAAGACTGCAGATTGCTCCGTGAAGAAGCCCAGCAGTACTACCACCGATATATCGCGATGCTTGTGCTCGAAGATTACGAAGCTGTTGTTCGAGATACCTCACGCAATATGCGTGTACTCAATCTCTTCCAGAGCTATGCAATCAACGAAGATGATCAGCACGCGATGGAAGCTCACCGCCCGTACATCACTATGATGCGTGCACGCTCACTCGCAAGCCAAGCACTCAAATCCGAGGAAAACAAAGCCGCCATCCTCGCGATCGACGAAGGGCTCGCAGCACTCAAACTTTATTATGAATCCATTGATCAGCCTGAACTCTACGAAGAGTCCGGCGAAGCCGCCATGCTCAAAGACATGCGAGATTCTCTGATTCCCAAGCTCCCAGTGAGCCAGAAAGCCGAGCTGCGCCAACGACTCGAAGCAGCGATCGTTTCAGAAAACTTCGAGCTGGCAGCCATCCTCCGCGACGAAATCCGAATGCTCGGCGGCAAGTCCAGCACATAACCCTCAGCCAGTACCTGACGGTTTGTTTCCGACACATAAGCATACTCTTTTCGCCTCCCCCACGCTTGTGGGGGAGGTGCCGAACGCAGTGAGGCGGAGGGGGTCTT
>JAESSR010000307.1 GCA_016764015.1 Phycisphaerales bacterium | reverse complement strand
GGAGAATCCGATCCTCGGGGTTGGGCCTGGGAAGTTTCAGGATGCGTATATGGTGCATAAACCCTCGACGAGCCCGGAGGATGTCACCAGTGCGCACAATCTGGTCTTTGATCTGATCGCCCAGATGGGGCTGGCGGGGATCGCGTGGATCGGGGTGCTGGTGGTTCTGATCTGGTCATCGCGGCTGCCCAAATGGGATGAAGTTGAATCTGGACTGGTTCCAAAGGGCGTGCTGGTTCGGATGATCCCTCTGATGGTGCTGGTTGCGGGGGTTGGGGTGATCCGATTGCAGACCAACGCGATGGATCTGGAACTCTTGCTTCTGCTATTGGTGGGGGTCGGGGTGTGGATGGCGACGAGTGTGCTGCTCGGATTGTTTGGATCGTTGCGGACACTACAAATCGCGGCAATGAGTGCTGCTGTTGTGCTGATTATTCATTCGATGCTTGATCTGACCCCGGTGTGGGTGGTGAGCGGGCCGCTGTTTGGATTGTGCATCGGAATGGGGTTCCGAGGGCATCCATTAGAATCGTGCACAAAGATGCGGCGGGTTCCGAATCTGGTAGCGGTGGTCGGGTTGGGATTCGTTATTGTGATGGCCGGGATTGGCGCAACGAAAGTGATCGCAAGAGATCAGCAGCTCATCGAACTCGGTGCACCCGCTCAGGAGATTGCTCAACTGCGGGCATTGCTCGCAGAAGAAGGACCAACTCAAGAGCTGGCCGATCGGGTTTCGATGCTGGTAGATGCCGCCGTCCCTGCAAATGGGATTGCTCTGGACGAGGCGCTTCGAGGTTTTGAGATTCATGATCGATACTGGACAGCCGGGGGGCTGATTGATCTTGCTGTGCAGACTGATGAGCCGGTGATGATCATCACCGCTCTTGAGCAGGCAATGAAGGCCGCAATGATTCTTGATGCGCAAGGCGATCGAAAGAGCGAAAAGCTTTGGGCTTGGGTACGAGTAGCCACTGATGAACTCAATAGAAGATCGACCTTCCGTGAACTCAAATGGGCCGGGCAGGGCTACATCACACTCGCACGGCGTGGTGAAAATGCAGATGCATTGCTGGAGTTGGCGATGGAGAGTTGGGTTCGGGCTGATGCTTTGAATCCGCATGATCCCAAGCATGCAATCCGGCTGATGGAGTTGGCTCTGGAGTTGGGTGACCAACAAAATGCCAGCAAATGGGCGGCCCAAGCGATCGAGCGATCCGAGCGGATGCGGCTCGATCCGCTCAAGCAACTCAATCCTGAGGTTCTCCGGCGGGCCAAAGCGGTCGCCAATGGTGAGTAATTGGCACAATTTGGGCCTTCTGAGGTCCGAGAATACGGATTCTGGGGTCGATTTTGCTTGAAAAATGATCCGAGGTCGCTAGGATTACACACTTTCGCGTCCGGAGCCCGATTCGGTTCCTTGGCGTGAGGTGTTCAGTAGTGTTTGGTAAGTCGTATCGCCGTGTAGGCGTATGCCGGAGTTCAAGTTATGGATGAGTCATCAGACCCAGATCCCGATCGAGGTGGATCTCGCAAAGCGGATGCATGCATTGCATTCTTCGCGTGATCCATCCGTGAATACTTGAAACACTTTCCGAACCCAAACACCACATCAGTACCACAATCAATAGCGTTATCCGGGATTCAAAAGAATCCCTTAGTATGCCCGCCCAATCCTTTGAGATGGTCGAGCAGCAAAGTTCACCACACTTGACCAACCGAAGGTCATACGACACAACTGTTTACAGACTGTCCAAGAGAAGGATTACCACAATGGCAAGCGACCTTTCATACATCCGCAACATCGGCGTATGTGCCCACATTGATGCGGGCAAGACCACCGTCACCGAACGCATCTTGTTCTACACAGGCAAGAGCTACAAGATCGGTGAAGTCCACGAAGGTACCGCCACCATGGACTTCCTCCAAGAAGAACAAGAGCGCGGCATCACCATCCAGTCAGCAGCAACCACCTGCCCTTGGACGCACGAAGGCAAAGAGTACAAGATCAACCTGATCGATACCCCGGGTCACGTTGACTTCACGATTGAAGTTGAACGCTCACTGCGCGTCCTCGACGGTGCGGTCGCTGTGTTTGATGGTAAGGAAGGCGTTGAAGCCCAGTCCGAAACCGTCTGGCGTCAGGCCGACCGGTACAATGTCCCCCGCATGTGTCTCGTCAACAAGATGGACAAGCTCGGTGCTGATTTCGAATACTCATTCGAGACCATCAAGAAGCGCCTGGGCGCCAACGCGATCGCGATGCAGCTCCCATGGGGCAGCGGCAACGAACTCGTCGGGATCATCGACCTGCTCAGGATGAAGGCGTACCACTTCGACGAAGAATCAAAGGGTGCAATCGTAACCGAGAAAGAAATCCCAGAAGATATGATGGAGACTGCACAGAAATGGCGTGCTGATCTCATCGAAGGCGCAGCATCGCTTGATGATGATCTGATGGAGCAGTACCTCGAAGACGAGGACAGCATCACTGTTGAGCAGATCCAGAAGGCGATCCGCAAAGGCACCATCGCTCTTGAATGCAACCCGATTTTCTGTGGTTCCGCACTCAAGAACATCGGTGTCCAAGCACTGATCGACGCGATCATCGAGTACCTCCCGAACCCGCAGGAAGTGCCCGACATGATCGGTACTGACCCTAAGGACAAGACGATTGCACTCTCGCGTCCACATTCCGAAGAAGCACCATTCTCAGGTTTGGTCTTCAAGGTTGTCTCTGACACCCATGGCGATCTGACTTATGTCCGCGTGTACTCGGGCAAGTTGGTCAAAGGCACCCGCGTGCTCAACCCATCGAACAACAAACGAGAAATCGCATCGCGCATCTTCGAGATGCATGCGAAGGATCGTCTGGCACTCGACGAAATCGGCGCGGGCAACATCGTCGCGGTGGTTGGTATCAAGAACTCGATCACGGGTGATACCCTGTGTGACGGCGAAGACCCGATCATTCTCGAACGCATGGAGTTCCCAGAGCCCGTCATCTCGATGTCGATCGAGCCAAAGACCGCCGACGACAAGAGCAAGCTTTCCGAAGCGTTGGTAACGATCCGCCGCGAAGATCCGTCATTCCGCTCTGAGTTCAACAAAGAAACCGGGCAGACCATC
>JAESSR010000021.1 GCA_016764015.1 Phycisphaerales bacterium | reverse complement strand
CCCCCTCTGCTCCCTCCGCTCTTCTCTTCCCCCATTCTTGTCTTCCCAATCCCCCCCTCTTCTCTGCCTTACCTCTGTGTGCTCCGCGTGCTCTGTGGTAAAATCTTCTCTTTCTCTCAATAAAACCCCAGCCACCACCTGATCAATCCGTGAATCAATATCAATCACATCACCCTCGTTCGTAATAATCCCCCGCCGATCATTCCCCAAAAAACAGTGGGGGCCTTCAACAGCATTCACCCGCTTCATCAACGCATCAGCCGTCAACGCGATCACCCCGCCATCAGGAATCTGTGCACTTGGCAAATCTTGTCGCCGAAAACAGCCGTGATACAACACATCCCCTTCCCAAGCCGAAACACTCCCCGACTCATCAACCCGCACCGTCCACAACGGATGATGCTTACCCACCGCAGCATAACTCTGCACACTGTCACAGCCTGAGTCAACCAACATCGTCACCGCATCATCAATCAAACCATCAGGCCGCACCGGCACATTCGCATACAGAATGACAACTGGACATTCAGGTGAACCGATCTCTTGATAAGCATGCCTGGCCGCATCATCAATCGTCGCGGCATCGTGTGCAAGTTCTGCTGGTCGATCAACAACTCTGCAACCAAGCCCGCGCGCGCATTCATTGACCTCCGCATCATCCGACGAAACAACAACCCGCCCGACACTTGCCGAGTTCATCGCCGCTTCAATCGTCCACTGCACACAAGGCTTGCCTCCAACCATCGCCGAGTTCTTCCCAGGCAACCCCTTCGACCCCGCCCGAGCCAAAATAATCGCCAACACATTAGTATGGTCAGTAGTGTTCATACTCACGCCGCGTTTTCCTCAGCAGCCACCGAAACACACGCCTTAGGCTCAATCTGTGATGATCGCATCGCGCTGCACATCAGTTGATACGCCCGCTCGATCCCCATATCAAACACATTCACCCCGCCCCCGCAAATGGGTTTCTCGCTTGAATCCACAACCTCGCCATCGCTCTGAATATACATCGTTGACAAATCCATCTGCTGCTGTCGAGCCTTTGGAATCGGCAGCTTGCTGATCCGCTGGCTCGTCACATCCCCAGGCAACGGATCAATCACCGCGCTCCCGCAGAGCATCAGCCACTTGTCGAAGAACTGCTCGATCTCTTCACAGGTCGCATCACACCGCGTGATCCGAGCCACAAACCACATCGAACGCGCCTGCCCGCTCATCGCATCAAAGATCGATTGAATCCGTGAATACACATCCCCGAGCCGATCAATCCCGCTCAGTTCCGCATACACCTCAGGGTACTCACTGATGAGATCAACCGACAGAATATCAACGCCAGATTCCAACAACTCACAAGCATCAACACCCTCGCGTAGTAAATCTGTCCGCAGCTCGACGCACACAATCCCGTCTTCCTTGGCAAGCTGAACCAGACCCATCGCATCCGAGTGCATCAGCGGATCACCCACCCCATCAAAGACCACCGCGACATCTTCACGAAGCGAACTGATCTCTTGGAACAGCTTGTGCGCATCGCTCATCGACATCACCTGCCGCTCGATCGGCTCCATTGAATGACGCTTCCACGAACCCCACTCGCCGCTCGCGAATCGTCCGGTGCATGTCTCAAGTACGATTGTGCGTGGGCATACCTGTCGTTGTCGCCGTGATGATTCACCAAATGATTGAACACAAGATATTCCACCACTGTTGATTCGTTCTTCATCAGCCGATCCCATATCCTGATACGCCTCACGCATCGCAACGATCCGTGATTCAGAATCCGCAATAATCCGCAACCCCGCATCGCGCACCGTCGGCTCAACCTCAACACACACACCCTTGGCAATCGAATCAAACTGAGGCGACATCGGCAAATACCCAACCAACGCCCCGAGTGTCGCAAAGTGATTCTCTTTCCCACCCTGTGCAGATTCGATCGAACTCGCAATCATGCCGATCGTCTCACGATCAACCACCATCGTCCCAAGCCCGGGCACCGCCTGCGAAAACGCAATCCGCTTCTCTGTATCTTGATTCCGGAATCGTGCCACGGTTTGGTCAACAAGCCCGGGATCAATCATCGCCCAATCAGCACCGACAATGGCACACCCATCTATCTTGTGCGTTCTCATTACTTGTGACAACAGCACCGGCTCAACCTGCTCGTCATACACGCCGAGCATCCCGATTGATCCACGCCAGCACTCGCTCGATTGCATCCGCGATGAACCCACACGAGCGCCCCGTTCACGGAACCGTTTTGCATCAACCCCAACAACCGTGATCGGCTTATTGATCGACCCATCGCTCAACATGCTACCAAGAATCGATCGGATCGCATCAGGCTCAGGCGTCATGATCGTGATCGCATCGAGTTGTTCTGCACAACCAAGCCGAGCGATTGTTGTCTGAATCACATTGCGATCGTTGGTAAGTTGTGCACCAAGATCACGCTTTGTGCCCAAACCACCAAACTCAGGATCAGCCATCACCACAGCGTGAATATTGAGCCGCACACGATCGGTGTCAATCTCATCAACAACTTCTGATTCAGTTTCCTTGTTGTGAGCTTCGTTGATATCGTTCGTTTGTTTCTCGCTCAACCCAAGGTACGCATTCTTTGTGCGTTCGAGCATCTCAACGACCAACATTGCCGCCTCGCTCGTCCATTGCACATTGGTGATGTCACGCTGAATCTGCATCTGCTGACGATCGAGCCCGCTCGCCTCGCTATCCATCTCGATGGCACGATCCCGTTTCATCCGGTTGAGCACCCCGACCTGATTCACCGCCTGGGCCAACTCAAAGGCAGGCTTGAGCTTCACCACCCGTTCGCCGATCGCTTGCACCTCAACAATCAGCTTGTTCACCCGCTTGCGATCTGTATGATGCTCGATCATCGCATCGAGCAGCTTGACCGACTCATCACTGAGATACGAAATCAGCTTGGCATCTTTGATCACCGCATCGAGCCGAGCACACATCCGCTGTTGACTATTTTCATCATTCTCTACCCGATCCTGAATCGTCGTAGGCACATCAATCCCGCCAACCACGCCATGGGCTTCGATCGCCTCTTTGAGCGTCATCACCGTCGTATGGTTTTTCCGCACGCCTCCCTCACTCGCGTCGATCACCGTCCGCCCATGCTCTTCGTCCTTCTGGAACTCGGCTTCGAACTGCGCCAGATAGGTCGACATCTGTTCATCCGCATAAATATCGCGCCCGTAGATATCCGTCTTCTTCCGCAGCAGCGTCTTCATCCGTGCGATCCGTTGCCATTCCATCATCTCAAGCGTGTTGTGCGCATTGAGTTCGCCGCCCCACACCTGATGAATCGCAGCACCCGCGGCATAATACTGCCCATCGGTGAATCCCAAATCCTGACCAATAAAAATCACCGGGTCACACCCAAGGTATCTCGCAAAGTAATAGCACAGATGCGCCACCGTGCCGCCCATCGACAGGTTGCCCATCTCTCGTTTCAACGAATCACCAAGCAAGCGATCGAGCAACTCGTCGCTCACGCAAAGCACCTCGCCGGGGAACGCATCAAGGATCGCCGGGTTGGCCTTGGCTTCGACAATCAATCGAACACCTTCTACATCCTCCGCAGTAATCCCTTCATAAAACCGTGTGCTGATTTCGTGATAATCCAACGCTGCAACAAACTCAGGCTTAATCCCCTTGGCGAGCAAAGTCTTGAGCACCGTCTGCACCGCGATCACCACGACCGAATCACGCACCTTTGGATCACACAGCAAATCAAGATTCCGTGACAAGCTCGGCCCAGCCGACACAACGATTGCAGGCTTGCCTTTGCACGAATCCTTAAGCAACTCAACCCCGGCGCTCGTCGTGTAATGATCCAGATTCATCATCGCGTTGCGAAAGCTAATCCGCGCATTGGCAAGGGTCGTCACCAGATGCGTCCGCACCGATCCAAGCGTATCGCTGAACACCTTGCCGAACACATCACCCGATGTCCCCAATCTCTTCTTGCTCGGCGGATGGCTGATGATCTCAACCCCGAGCCCGACCACCGCTTCGATCCCCGTGAATATCCGCCCGACTGTCGCAGGATCATCCGCGCCGGTGACGAGGAAAAACCGTCCGGTGGCAAACATCTTCGAATAATCAACCCGCCCGAGCACCGCCTTGAGCATTTCAAGATCAGGCTCAAAGCAAACCACCACCCCGGTTGTGCCCAGCCGTTCGAGCAGCGTCCCGCAGTGATACCCCATCCCAAACCCGAGCACGGCACAGCACGCCACCTGGGCCGGATCAAGTTTCTCTGCGAGCCTCTGTGCTTCATGCATAGGCTTGCGTTTCGATGCCAACGCAACCCCATCAAGCTCGGCGCTGAGCACCCCTTCATCCGTTTCGACAAACCGCACGCGCCCATCCAAACCAAATTCACCCGACATCATGCCGAGTTGGCTTGGTGTGTTCGTTCCACCCTCTTCGATTTGCTTCGCTGCCAACGGGCTGTGCAACCTGAGTGCTGCGAGATTCGTCTGAAGCATCACTTGATGCGCTGACGCATTGGTATGTCGATCAACAGAGCCTTCTTGCCCGCCAAAGTTCAACGCGTTGAGCAAGCTATTGTCCATACTGTTCTGATCATCCATCTCGCGCTCCAATGATCGAGTAGCACCGAATCTAACAGCACAACAGTCCTCGATCTGTATTTTCTCCTTGTATTATCGGTCTATAACATGCTGCAACTCCATTTTTCATGCAACCAAACCACCCCCAGAGCCCAATAGTTTCAACGGAACACACCCAAGGAACCAAACCCATGCAAAGCACACTCTTCGAGCCTCAATCTCTGCCCGAACTCCCGCCTCAGAGCATGGTCGATCAATGGGTCTTTGGATCGCCCTTGCCATTGGCTTTGGCGTGTTTCGCAATCGGGATCATCATCTTCGGCTCACTCCGACACCGCAAAAACGCACGCTCGGTCGGGCTCCCCGCATTGGTCTTGGGGTTTGTCATGGGCGGAGCATTATTCTTCACGGGCAATTTCATCACCACCGATCATGAACACCTCAAAGCCAGATCCCGCGAGCTCGTCGCAGCCGCCAGCACGGGTGATCGAGCCGCCCTGAGCAACCTGCTCGACGAACAAGTACGCATCCAAACCATATTCGTTTCAAAGACAGGCAAAGACAACATCATCGCGCTGGCAACCACCCGGGCCGCCCCGATCATCAACTCCGCATCAACCAAAGAAGTCCGCGTCGGACTCTTCGGCCAGCAAGTCGCCAAAACACAGATCAAAGTGAAAATCAAAGCCGATCTCGTCCCACCAACAAGCTGGTGG
>JAESSR010000306.1 GCA_016764015.1 Phycisphaerales bacterium | reverse complement strand
GTTCGGCACCTCCCCCGGAGGCCCGGGGGAGGCGATAAGAGCGTGTTCTTGTTTTTGAAGACCTGCTTAAGCTGCGCGTAAGCAGGGCACCTGGCATCAACACATATGCCATTGCTCAAAGGCATAAATTGTGAAAACATACATGGCTGTGCCGGGTAGGCAGTAGAGTAATCCCCAGAGCAGGATGCTCCAGCGTGGGTATGGGCGGGGGTATCGCTTTGATCTGGTGAAAGTAGCAATTGAAGCGATGATGAGGAGTATGAACAGGATCAGTGGATTGAGCAAGAGATGGAAGATGAGTACGAACATTCCGATCTCGATGGGAAGAAATACGCCAACGAGTCCAACGAAAGTAGTGATCAGGGTGGGGATGACGAGGATGTAGAGGAAGAGGAGGTGGAACTTGGTTTTGGTGAATCCGGCTTCGGACGAAGCGGGCACGAGTTGTGTGCCGCATTCTGGGCAAGTGATTTGATAGTTTTGGCCGGAGTCGATGCCGACGAGGCTGTAGTTGCAGATGGGGCAGACGGATTGGGAGGCTGGGACACTATTCATCACGATCCATCACGCGGACATTTCGTCGGCCGTCGAGGGGGCCGTTGGGGGCGTGGGATTTGGAGAAGGCTCGTTTGACTTTGAAGTAGGCGAAGAGGATCAGGGCGAGGGCGATGATGATGATCGCTAAGGGGATGAAGATGACGAACCCGACGACGATGAGGACGAGCAGGATCAGGAGCGAGAGGATTTGGGCGATTGGGCCGGGGACTCGGAAGTGGACCGATCGCCCGGAGGTGGATGCTGAGGTAAATTGTTGATTGGATCGGTTCATGGTGATTGGTTTTAACGAGCCGCGACCGTGAGGGAGCGGTCTTAATGAGTTGTCCACAAGCAAGACCACTCCCTTACGGTCGCGGCTCGTAAGAGGGGGTATTCCTTTACTACCTCAATGATAGGGATTCGGTTCGTCGGATTTCGTGGGTTCGTGCTTCACAGTTGGATCGGGATTGTGTACGATGGGGGTTGGATCTGATGAATCGCCTATTTTGCTGTGTTTGGGGCCTGAATTGACGAAAGAAAAAGAACAAGTTGAAGGCCGCAAGTCGTTTGTGCATTTGCATTTGCACTCCGAGTATTCGCTGCTCGATGGCGGGAACAAGGTCAGCAAGCTGGTCGATCGGGTGGTCGAGCTGGGGATGGAAGCCGTGGCGATCACGGATCACGGCAACATGCATGCAGCGATCCCGTTTTATAACCTCGCCAAGAAGAAGGGGATCAAGCCGATTTTGGGGGTCGAGGCGTACATCGCGCCGCGCGATCGCCATGACCGGACCTATACGGGCGTGAAGGATGGTGGGTTTCATCTGGTGATGCTTGCGGAGAATCTCAAGGGCTGGGAGAACCTGTTGTACTTGTGCTCCGAGGCGTATCTGACGGGGTTTTATTACAAGCCTCGGATGGATCGTGAGTTGCTAGAGAAGCATAATGAAGGCATCATTGTGATCAACGGGCATCTGGGTTCGGAGATCGCCCATCACATGGTGTCGTATGAGCAGACGCGGGATCAATCGCATTGGGACAATGCGGTCGCGGTGGCGAAGTGGTATCGCAATGTTTTCAAAGGGACAGAAGCCGGCCCTGGGTTCTATCTTGAGTTGCAGCACCACATCGGTTTGCAGAACTCGATCAACCCGCATGTGATCAAGCTGGCGCGTGAGTTGGATATCCCGCTGGTGTGCGATAACGATTCGCACTTTTTGCTTGAGGATGACTACGACGCGCATGACACGCTGATCTGTATCTCGACGGGGAAGGTCAAGAATGATCCGGATCGGATGCATTATCCGGCGGAGTTGTATGTGAAGTCAGCCGAGGAGATGGAAGAGATATTCTTCTCCGATGAGTACAACAACGAGGAGATGGGTGAGGCTGGCAAAGAAGCGATGGCCAACACGGTCGCGATTGCGGATCGGTGTGATGTCGAGGTGCCGATCGGCGCGAACCATGCGCCTGTTGTGATCGTGAAGGCTCCGGCCAAGAGCAAACTGCCCAAGCACAATGCCAAGAAGTATGACGGTGATCTGACGGCATGGTTCAAGGATTACTGTACGAACTTTGAGCTTGAGCCTGCGAATGATCCTGATCTGGATCAGTCATCGCTCAAGGAAGGGTGTGATCAGACGCTTCGGATGCTGTGTGAAGCCGGGATGATCTGGCGGTACGGCGGCGAGATTCTTGATTATCGCCATGATCAGATTGAACATATTGACCCGATGCCTGAAGGCTTAGAAGGCGAAGATGCGGTTGGATGGGAGAAGTGGGCGCGATTAAATCGTGAGCTCAAGATTCTCGCGGATAAACTGATCTCGGCGTACTTCTTGATCGTGTGGGACTTTGTGAACTGGGGTCGCCAGCGAGGCATCCCGTCGATCGCGCGTGGTTCGGGTGTGGGCACGATGTGTGGGTATGTGCTGGGGTTGTCCAACGCGTGCCCGGTGCATTATGGGTTGCTCTTTGAACGATTCACCGACCCGGACCGAACGGAATACCCTGATATCGATATCGACCTGTGCCAGAACGGTCGGCTTGAAGTCATTAACTATGTCCGCGAGAAGTACGGGCATGTGGCGCAGATCATTACCTTTGGTACGCTCAAGGCGCGAGCCGGGATCCGCGATGTGGCGCGGGTCTTGGAGATGCCACTCGGCGATGCGGATAAGCTTGCGAAGTTGATTCCTGAAGAGTTGGGCATCACGCTTGATAAAGCCCTTGAGCAAGAGCCGGACTTGAAGGACTGGTACGACTCCGACGCGATGGTCAAGCGGGTGATTGATACCGCAAGAACATTCGAGGGGCAGGCTCGCCATTCAAGTGTGCATGCGGCGGGTGTGATCGTGGCGACGCGACCTTTGCATGAGGTTGTGCCTTTGTATAAGGCGGCGGGCGCAGAGGATCATGAGATCATCACGCAGTGGGACGGGCCGACTTGTGAGATGATGGGGCTGCTCAAGATGGATTTCTTGGGCTTGCGCACCTTGAGCGTCATCGAGCGTGCGCGACAGGAGATTCAGGAATCATTTACCGAAGAGCAGATTTGGACAGCCGTCGGCAAGACAAAGAAGAAGGGTGAAGATCATCCCCTTGATCTCGATCGCTTGGAGTACACCGATCCGATCGTGTTCGCGATGT
>JAESSR010000305.1 GCA_016764015.1 Phycisphaerales bacterium | reverse complement strand
TGAATGAAAGTGGTGAGCTGAGTTCAAAGGCGAACCTCGCACCAGTGACAGCAAAGATTATCGCGTATCCGACCGGGTCGGCATTTGAGTCGGATTGGATCGTCCATGAGCGGGCGCGGGTGGTGGATACGGGTTTGTATACCAAGCTCAACGAGCAGAATCGGCGGGCGATGCTGGTGTTTGATGATACAGCAAGAACCTGGCGTGTCGAAGACACAATGAGTTTGAATGCTGGACACCGAGAGCGAGTCATTGGTCCGATCTTGACCAAGCAGGCTGCGAAGGCGTTGGGTGAAACGCTCGATGATGTCTATGAGCTGTGTCGATATCCCAAGGAACTCGCGTTGGCTCCCAATGGGTCGGCATGTGCATATAAACAAATGGGGCGGTGCCCGGGCGTGTGCGATGGGTCTGAATCTATGGATTCATTCCAAGAGCGATTCGCAGCCGCGATTGAGACCGCTTCGAGAGGTGTCGGAGATTGGAAGCGCCAACTCAAAACAGAGATCGAGCAAGCGAGCGCCGAACTTGAGTTCGAGCATGCGCAGATCGCCAAACGCCAGCTCGAACAGGTTGAGAGGTTGGCTATGAATGCCCTTGGGTTGGCGCGATCAATGAGTGATATGAGCTGCGTGTGCATCACGCCTTGTGTTCGCAAGGGTTGGGCGATGATTTGGGTACTCGGGGCGAGCGGGTTGCTCCCGATCGTCGCAGTGAACGAGGATCAATGCGATATTGAAATAGCAATCGAAAGGCACCAAAGCCCGGTCGGACTCGGAAAACGACAACTCGAACGATTCGCGTTGGTTGCCCGTCATTGGATGACCAAGCCATCGCGTGCCAAGCGTCGGCGGGTGACGATTTTGGATATCGGCATCGAGGGATGGCAAGCCAAGATCGCTCAAGCGATTGCAGATGCGTGTCTTCCTGTAGAACGCGATCTCGAAGATGAAGAACACACGCATATAGTGCGATAGAGTAGAGCGGGAGCACTGTCATGAACAATCCATATCCAATCGTGTTTGAGCCGATCCTGAAAGCCAAGGTTTGGGGCGGGCGTCGGCTCGCGGGGCTTGGCAAGCACCTGCCGATGGATCAAGCGTATGGTGAATCTTGGGAGCTTGCCGATCTCGCTTTGACGAGCGCATCAGGCGGCGGCGGAGATGCTGCGCATTCATTTATTGCCAATGGTGAGCTCGAAGGGAAAACCATTCGAGACGCGATCACACTTTGGGGAAATGATCTGCTCGGCGATGCGAAGCTCACACCTGAGGGGGGATTCCCGCTGTTGGTCAAGTATCTTGATGCCCGTGAGCACCTGAGTGTGCAGGTCCATCCATCGCCAGCCTATGCAATGGCACATCCTGAGGCTCATCTCAAGACCGAGAGCTGGTTTGTGCTCGAAGCCCAACCGGGCCCAGATGGTGAGCAGCCCATGATTTATAAGGGGTTTCTCGAGGGCGTGACCAAGGATGATCTCGCCAAAGCGATTGCCGATGGCACGGTGCCCAGCATCATGCGAAAAGAACTCGCCGTCGCTGGTCAATGCCACACACTCCCCAGCGGCACAGTTCATGCGCTGGGCGCGGGTGTGTTGGTTGCCGAGATCCAAACTCCGAGCGATACGACTTTTCGTGTGTATGACTGGGCCAAGGAATACGGGCGCGAAGGGCGAGAGCTGCATGTCGAGCAGGCGGTTGAGTGCGCAAGCTTCGAGCATCCCCCGATCGCGACGCACGCCGAGGCGTTCATGGCCGACGACATGAGCACATTGGCGACGATGCCTCCCAAGATGGGCTCAACGCGCGACCGGGTAGCCGAGACGGAGTTTTATACGATTGATGTGGTGAGCGCGAGCTGCGCAGCGGTGCCTATTGTTGCGAGCAGCGACGAGGGTGAACGCCCTGTGGTGGTCATGGTCATCAAGACGATGGGGGTTTCGATTGCGAGTGAATCCGAAGCCTTCGAAGAGGTTGTGCTCGAAGAGGGGCAGACGGTGTTGATTCCAGCAGCCTGTGTACGCGACGCGGTGCTCCGGGCAGGCCCGGGGACTGAGGCGATCGTGGCGAGGGTGGTATGATTTGGGCTACGGCGTTCCAAAGAAATGAATCGCCCGTTTGACAAAGTGCCGTTCGACGCTTTCGAAATAAACCAAGTCGTAGGCATTGAGTGCGTCACGCAGTGACTCTGGCGTGAGATCATTAAAGTGCATGAACTCGACATCGGCAAAGAACTCAATCAGCGTTGGGCGGAGGTAGTTGCCGATGGCTGAATCGTGGATGATGAGGGCTTTGCCGGGGATCAGTCGGGCGGCGTCTGAAGTATTGGTCACACGGACTGAGATTTGATCCGAGCCTTTTCCATCGGGGACTTTGGTGTTTGGTACGACTGATTGGTGGTTGATCCAGCGAGCGGTGCTGATGACAGTCGGGCGTTTGATTTGGGTGCGGGTGGAGGTCTCGGTGCGATCCCAGAACCCGCCCATCTTGGCGAGTTCGGGCATTTGCGTGCGGGTCCAGACATTGATAATGTCGTCGTCGATCCAAAGCGTTGGATCAATCGCGTCAATCATGACGCGGGCCATCACCATCGCGCCATCGGAGTTGAAATGTGAGCCTCCGACTTCGTAGACGGGATCCGCGGATTGGGATTTGAGTTCGAGCATCGGGGTCCAGATGTCGAGTATATTAGAGAGTTTAGAATCGGCAAACCAGTCATGAAGTACCGCGCGTTGTTGCAGCGTCGTTTCATACTCGGATCGTGATTCATCACCGAGTTTTTCGGGATAGATCGCCGTCTTATCTGGCGAAACAAGCACGAACAACTCGGCTTTGAATGTTTTGTTGGAGTAGAACTCCTCGATGACTGCGATGGCCAGCTCGGTTTCATCGAGCGAACCCTGATCCTTGGCGAGTGAATGACGGAGGAAGAGCCAGTCATCTACACCCAGCGCGACTTTGTCGGACATCTGGTTGTTGCCGCCGGAGATGTGCATTGCGCGATCGAGTGCGATCATCTGTTCGCGGAACGGCACTCGGTCCTCGAAGCCGCGTGAGATCGACGCCCACCAGTCTTTGTCGATCAGATTGCCCGGGGAGGTGAACTCGGGGAATGCATTGGGTTGACGGTTCTCGATGTCACGCACGAAATTGAGCGATTGCTTGAGCCGAATCGGCGCAATCACTATGGGCGCACAGATCGCGGCGAGGCAGAGGATTCCAGAGATGGTGCGTGATCGTGTCATGGTTAGAACTGGAAATACAGGAAGGGTGAGAATGTGCCGTTGATGATGAGCATGAGGGTGAGCGGGAGGGCAACGAGGGTGAGCGAGAATCGTAAGACCGCTGCGATGGTTGTGTCTGATTCTTCGATGATTGGCCCGAGGGTTTGTTGGCGTGGGGCGAGGAAGATGAACGAACCAATGACGAGCCCAAGGATGCTTTGTGTTGAGATCGTGCGCATGAGTGCGATGGAGAGTTCACCGGTGTTGCCGCCGAAGAGGATTGAGTAGTAGGCGAGCGCGTCGGAGATGGTTTCAGACCGAAACACAACCCATCCGATCATGACCAACAACAGTATCCATGCGCGGCTGATCGCGAGCTTATAACCAGTCGGGCGATCGGGTTTGTTCTGCATCCGATCGACGATCAACCAGAACCCGTGGAACACGCCCCAGGCGATGAAGGTCCAGTTCGCTCCATGCCAGAATCCGGTGAGGAGGAAGACGAAGATCAGGTTGCGGTAGGTCATCAGCTTCGAGCAGCGCGACCCGCCGATCGGGAAGTAGACATAATCACGAAACCATTCCGAGAGCGTCACATGCCAGCGGCGCCAGAACTCGGTCATCGACGCGGATGAATATGGGTGCTTGAAGTTCTCGGGGAAGGTGAACCCGAAGATCCGCCCGAGCCCGATGGCCATGTCGGAATACCCTGAGAAATCGAAGTAGATCTGAATGGTGTACGCGAGCAATCCAATCCAAGCGTCGGAGGTTGTCAAGTCGGCTCCCGGCTGGAATGCCGTATTGGCGATGGGCGCAACTGAATCGGCAATGAGCACTTTCTTACACAATCCGAGTGTAAATCGGGTCATGCCGGCTGTCACATTCTCAAGCGAGAACACCCGCGAAACCAACTGCTCAGCCACCTGATGATAACGAACGATCGGCCCAGCAATCAACTGCGGGAAGAGCGAGACATACAACGCAAAGTCCAGCGGATTCTTGAGCGCCTTGCCATTGCCCTTGGCGATGTCGAAGACATACGAGTTCGCCTGGAAGGTAAAGAACGAGATGCCGATCGGCAGGGCGATCGGCGTCCAGTTGAATCCTTGATAATCAATCGCCGAGGCCAGCCCGTTGAGCTGATCGACAAAGAAGTTGGCGTATTTGAACCACCCGAGGATCCCGATATTGAACACCACCGAAAGCCCGACGACCCACCGGAGTTTTCTGGGCTGATCCGCATCCTTAGCCTTGGCTGCGAAGTGCCCAAAGACCCAGTTGCCCATGATCGAGACGATCAGCCACCCGATGAACGCGCCCCCGCCCCAGAGGTAAAAGAGCATGCTGGCAAAGAGCAGCACCGCGTTCTTGGCGCGTCGAGGCGAGAGTGCATAGAGCAAGAGCACCATCGGGAAGAAGACAAACAGGAATGTTTGAGAGGAGAACACCATGCGAAGGCAGAGTATATCCGATTCGATCAAGACGCACGAAAAAACCGCTCCCTCACGGTCGCGGCTCGTTGGTATCAGGTGCTTTACTGTTTATCGCCGTCGTCGTCCACACATGACCAGTCCAAACCCGATCGTCATCGCGCTCGAAGGTGTTGGGGTCTGGTACCAGCCATAGGTATGGATCGTCTGAGCCTCATTGCCTATCCCCCAGTCAATTTCAATCGTCGGCATCACCCCTGCGCCAACAGTCCAAGGCGTGCCTCCAAAGTCTGTGTAGAGCACGAATGCGTTCGTCATTGGGGTCGGGATCTCGACGCTTCCGAAAAAGTTCTCGGCCACCATGAAGATATCCGTAATCGTATTCTGATCGGCAAAGATGCCATTGCTGAACACGAACGAGAAACGATCATCGGGATCGGCAACCCCAAGCCCGGTGAATGCGTAATCGCCACCCGAACCGGGGATTCCTTGGGCCGAGCGTCCATCCAACCCAAGCAAGAGGGCCCTGATCGAGGTGTTCGGCGTGTCGCTCCACATCCAGACACTCATCGCTTGGGTTGATCCCATCACCGCTCCGCCATTGGTCATCCCATCGGGCCCGACTGATGTCGGTGCCACTTCGATAAAGACATCCGCCTGCGCCTGAAAACCAACCAACGCGAGCACGCTCAATACACATGTAGTTTTTTTCATCATTACCATTATCTCCTGCTTTTAACATACAGCAGAAACCTACAAGCCACAGGAAAATCGGACTATTCTTTTTGAATGTCAGAGAATCACAACAAAAAAACCGCTCCCTCACGGTCGCGGCTCGTTGAATCTGATGATTGTTTGAGCGTTTACTTCCCAAACGCCGCGGCCACCTTGGCGAGTGCATCACACACCCCATTCGCCTGCTCGTCGCTGAGCTTCGGATGGATCGGGATGCAGAAGACGCAGGTGGAGAGCATCTTGGCGACCTTAGGCTCATCGGAGCTCTTGGCGATGTCCGCAAACACAGGCTGATCGGTCAAAGGCTTGGGATAATGCACCGCCGTCGGCACGCCTTCCTTATTGAGGGCACTGCAGAACTCGTCGCGGGTGCAGGTCAACGCGTCAAGATCGACCCGGCAGGTATAAAGATGCCATGCTGGGTTTGAGCCCTTGGTTGGGACAGGGCGAAGCACGCCTTCGATGGTGTCGATGCGATCGGCATAGATATTGGCAACCGCGCGTCGGCGGTCGGTTTCAGCACCAAGGGTTTCGAGCTTGGAGAGCCCGATCGCGCCGGTGATGTCGTTCATGCGGTAGTTGAACCCGATGGATTCATGGAGGTACTTGCCGGTCTCGCCATGCGAGCGAAGGAAGCCCATGTTCTTGGCGAGTTCTTCGTCGTTGACCGTCACCATGCCACCCTCGCCGGTGCCCAGGTTCTTGGTGGCGTAGAACGAGTAAGTACACGCGTCGCCGAATGCGCCGATGCCCTTGCCGTTGTACTCGGCGAGGTGCGCCTGGGCACTGTCGTAGATGACCTTAAGGTTGTGCTTCTTGGCGATGGCTTCGATCGCGTCGATGTCGACGGGGATGCCGTAGAGATGCGTGATGGCGATGGCTTTGGTGTTGGGTGTGATGAGCCGCTCGATGTCGGCGGGGTCGGCTTGGTATGAATCTTCAAGCACATCACAGAACACAACTTTTGCGCCGGCCGCAACAAGCATCGAAACCGTCGCGATGAATGTCCATGCCGGGGTGATGACCTCGTCGCCGCGTTCGAGGAGGCTGCCGTAGGCGAGTTGCAGGGCGCAAGTCCCATTGGCACAGGTCAATCCGAACTTGGCGTCGGATTGTTTGGCAAACTCTTCTTCGAGGGCTGCACACTTCGATGCCGCCCGGAGCATGCCCGACTTGAGCACCTCGGTCGCTGCCGAGATGTCTTTTTCGGTGAGTCCAACGGACATGAACGGGACATTGGCGTCGAAGACTGGGGTGCCGCCATTGATGGCGAGGTCGGATGCGGTTGCGGTAGTCATTTGGGAGCTTTCTGTGTGGAACGGACTTGATTCAAACAAGAGTCAAATGATGTGTGTCGCGGCTTCAATCATACGCCTCCGCAAGAAAAAAGCGGAAATTATCGCACGCCAAAAACCGCGTTCTTTGGGCAAAAAATGACCATCTTGCTCAAGGCCCGAAAAAAACATGACGAAAGACTGGCACAGGGGAAAAGCTGATGTATCTTTCGGGCATCAGCGATGACGCTGACGAAAAACACGAATCCACGACGATCCAAATGATCGTCGTTCACAATCTCTCTTTCTCTCTCTGCCAATAGGCAAACCCCAACCCGGACGACCCTCCGGGTTGTTGTTTTTTTGATATCTGGGGTATTTCACTCAAATGGCCCCTCTTTCAGGACGATAACCCGGCGTATGGACCACCCTACGCTGGAGAACGAGATGTCAGAATCAACTTCAAGTACCGCTACAATCTACGATGAATCGGCCAAATACTGGAAGCTATGCACGGCTGTGCTCGGGGTTGGCTTTGTGATCGCTGTCGCGTCTCATGGCGGCCCGGCGAGTGCAAGTGCGGGGACGAACAACGCCAACTTGCTCACTCAACATCAATCAGATGCAGCGATGCAGGCCAATCAGGTACTCTCGATCGGTGGGTTTGATTCTGTCTCAGGCGAGCCCATGTTCGTCATCGTGAACGAAGACGGGCAACGCGTGGGCACCCTGCCGATGAATGCGATGAACAGTGATTGATCAAAAATCTCGACCCTGTAATCCGTCGATTGTTGATAGGATTGAGAATGGAAGTACACCGTTGGGTCTTGGCTCTAGGGTTGGTGTTTCAGGATTATTTCGCTTTGACACAGATCCATCGCCAAGCCCAACAAGAATCCATGAAAGACTCTCGTCGTCGGTGTCGTCATAGAGCCCCTGCGTCATAGCAAGCAGCATGCCTTTGGCGCTGGGGAACTTGAGCTGATGCGTCTTCATCGCATGCAGATAAGTCGCTGTCGGCTCGGGTGGCAATCCGGGTTGCCAATAGGCAGGGGTGGAGACGGTTGCATGGGTCATTTGATAGATCGTGCCAAGAATCGATGAGTCTTGATACCGATCAGACAGCCGTTGGCGGAGTTCTTCGTCTGGGTACGCGGTCAGCGCGATATCAAACCCCGCGCGAACCATCACCGTTGGCCAGTGGAAGGAGTTCGCGGCAAAGTACCCCGCGTTAAACGAGATGCCCGAGCCCGGCGGCTCAAGATCATTCAACTCATCAACCCCCAACTCGGGATGCCCCGGCACGCCCATAAACGGATAGGTAGCGATAAATGTCTCGGCATACATATCGATCGCAATCAGCAGATCGCGTATGTTGGCTTTATGCTGAATAAGTTTGGAACTTGCGCGGGCGCTCGAGAGCGCAGGCAACAGGAAACCCAAAAGCAGGGCGATGATGGCGATCGTCGCGAGGAGTTCGACGACCGTGAATGCTCTGGGGCGAGATGGGCTCGGCGTATTCATTGCTCGCTTTGGAGTGCTCTTTCAGGGGCCAAACTGGGCTGGCGGGTTGATTTGAGAATCCAGAGAATCAGCACCACCAGCGCGACATTACGAACGATACCGAGCACCGCATCCGTGGTTGCATCCGAAGATGATGTCCCAGCGCCGCCGAAACATCCGCAACTCGGTGGGTTTGGCATAAAAAGAATCATCGTGAGCACTCCTATAAAGGCAACAAGAGTTCCCAATGTCAGTCTGAGCCCGATTCGTGCTGTGCTAGGTATGAACAGCAAGAATGCAATAATCGCTTCTGCAGTGATGACCAGAGTGGTGACAATCTTGACACCAGGGTATCGCATGAGTTCAGGAAGGCCGTTGTCGCCAGGCCAAACATAGTTCAAGAGCGAGCCGAGGACCTCACGGAATGCGGAGGCGTCATGTGCTTTGAGAATCGCAGTAGCCATGAACAGCAATGCAATGAAAATGGTGCCTGCCTTCGCTATTCGCAGTACAGTTAGCCCATTGTGATCAGAAGTGGGGGAGTGTGAGGGCATCTTGATTTTTTCTGTTTATAAATAATGAACCAGAGAACTGCCAATCCTGAATCGTCGGATTATACAGAAATGTGAAAACAATGGCTTGTGGATCTGCACTTGTGTAATCCACAACAACCCCAACGCGGGCGTATGGGAGTGCTCCATACTGTTCAAGAAGATCGTCAAGAGGCTCCTTCGGAAACAAAAAAGTGCCACCCGTAGCCGGTGCTGAGCCGCCCCATCCGCCCAATCCCAGCATATTCGATGAAGAGTAGAGTGTAATGTTTGAGTCATACGATTGGTCAATCAGCCCAACTGATACAACAATTCCATCGCCACCCGCAGCGATTGCACGCAGCTCACCAATGCTAGTCTCATCGCGCCATCGATCAAATGTTTCGATGACGAGGTTTTCCATGGTGTCTTCGGAGGTTGCAGGCCTTCCAATGTAGTACTCAAACATCGGGCTGAGCTCGCCCCATCCCTTCGCGATCAACTCTTCGGCTGTGGGTGCCACCGCGCCTCGTGATTTTCGAATGCTGATGTATTCGCTAGGGTCTCTGTTAATCATGCGGTAATAAATCAACTCAGCAAGCTGATCGAGCAAAGAGTCAATCCTTGACTGGGTGATCCGGGTCTCAAAGATAGGGTCTTGGTTGTCCTTGAGCCGCTTTGTTAACGCGAGATGAAAAGTATCCTCAGACCCATCGATCGGAAGTAGATCAATGACTTGTGCTTTTTCAAGAGCGGCACGGACAGAGGCATAATCATCTGCTTTGTCAAAGGGCAGCGATTTATAGATTGGTACCATTTTTTTAATTAAATAAGCATCCGAGTCGTTTCCAATGGATACACGAGTGAGATTCCACCATGTATATCCACCAAATAGGAAAGCTACGCAAATAAGACCTGCGATCGTTCGTGTGTATTTCATATGTAGCATTCAGTTATTGAAAATAGCAATCAGTTTTGACACTGAGTTCCAGATGGTGGCGTTAAACAATAACCACTTGTTTGGCATTGGCATGTTCCTAAGGTTGGGACATTGCCTGTGGTCGCACAGCAGCAAGCATCAAGGCCTCCGCTGCAGAAGATATAGGTTGGTCCTGGAATTGTTCCACAGTTGTGGCACACAAGCTTTGCACAGTTGGCGGTTCCCTCCAGACAACCACCCTTCGGAATGGGATTCCCGATATCTTGTCCGTATGCGGAATAGGATATGGATGATATTGCGATAACTCCGGCAACGAGCGGGACGATGAACGAGCGAACTGTTGTGTGCATTGAAAACTCCTTTGTATTATCGAACTATGCCGACCATACCACAGCGGGGGGGGGGG
>JAESSR010000304.1 GCA_016764015.1 Phycisphaerales bacterium | reverse complement strand
CTTCGTGTCACGCAACGGCATCGTCAAGCGCACCGCGCTCAAGGCGTACGCCAATGTGAACCGGTCTGGGCTAATCGCGGTCGGTTTGAAGGATGACGATCATCTGCTCGATGTTCGCAAGACCACCGGGCATGACGATCTGATGCTGATCACCAGCGGCGGCATGGCGATCCGGTTCTCCGAACAGAATGTTCGTGAGATGGGACGATCGGCAGCCGGTGTCAAGGGGATCGAACTGCGTGAAGGCGCATCGGTCGTCGGGATCATGCGTGTGCCGATGGTGCAAGATGAGAACGATCCAGAGGTGACACACACCACCGACGAGATGCACGATCGGAATCTGTGCCTGCTGACCATCACTGAAAATGGGTATGGAAAGCGGACGCCTGTGGATGAATACCGTGTAAATCCTGAAAATGGACCGATGCGGAGTCAGTCGCGAGGCGGCAAGGGACGCACCGATATCAAGTCCACAGAGCGTAATGGCAAGTCTGTCGCTGCGATCGGCGTGTGCGACGATCAGGATGTCGTCGTTATTTCTCGAAAAGGACAGCTCGTTCGCATGGCGGCCAGCTCGATTTCGCGTTATGGTCGAGGGGCACAGGGCGTGCGGATCGTTGGGCTCAAAGATGGCGACGCAGTGATTTCCGCAGCGTGGATCAATGAACCGGACGAGAATGATGCAGACAAAGCAGACAAAGCAGATAAAACTGATAAAACAGACACCAAACCCAAGTCTGATGACGCGGGCAAAGGCGAGAATGAATAATGGCAGTTGACTGGTCTGACAATATTGTGATTGCCAATCTCGCCGACGAGCCCGCGCTCTCCGACGAGCTGTCGATGATCTGCGAACGCATCGAAGAAACGAGCGAGGGTGATCCTGTGCCGCACGCGGTGCTTGAGTTCCATGAGGTGAGTTATGTCAACTCATCGAACATCGCCCAGCTTTTGCGTCTGCGCAAGAATCTTGAGGCCCACAGTCGCCAGCTTGTTTTGTGTGGCGTCACCGATGAGGTGATGAGCGTATTGGTCGTCACCGGATTGAATAAGGTTTTCTCCTTCGCAGCCGATTTGCTCACTGCGATCGCGTCGATCCAGATCGCGGACACCGCCCAAGACTAACCCCGTCATGAAGGGAACGCGATGCCTCTATTGGTTTTGTTGATCATCGTGGCGGTGGCGTTGATGGTTGTTCGCATCGGGGCGACCGCGTTGATGATGACTGGGCTCTCGCGTGATGTCGCCGAGTTCCAAGCGGTGTCGTGCTTCTTTGGTGTTGGGTTCACGACCAGCGAAGCCGAGATGATCATGTCGCACCCGACACGAAGGCGCATCGCATCGCACCTGATCATCGGCGGCAACATCGGGCTCACCGGCGCGCTCAGTACCGTGATTATCACCTTTGTTCAGAACGAGCCAGACTGGATCGACGAGATGATCCCGTTCGATGGATCGAGCGCGTTCTTAGTCAAGTTAGGATTGATTCTCGGTGGTATCGTAATCGTTGGCATAATCTTTCGGCTCAAGTTCATCAAGCGGATTCTTGAACGGATCATCGAAGCATCACTCACGAAGTTTCAGGGTGTCCACGCGATGGACTATGAGACGGTGCTCCGTTCTCGTGATGGATTTGCGGTGATGCAAGTCGAGATCGAACCCGGGCATTCACTCATCGGGCGTACGCTCGCGGGCGCGAAGCTCAGCCAAGAAGGGGTGTTGGTGCTGGGAATTCAGCGGGCTACCGGCGAGTATCTCGGTGCGACGCATTCGACGACCGAGATCCTTGCCGACGATGTGCTCACGGTCTATGGCAAAGAAGATGCAATCCACTGTGCCCTCGATCCAAAGGCTTGTACAACCCAAAGCGGGTGATACTCAAGATTCTGTAGAACTCAAAGATCCTACGCTGGCGAGAAACAACGCGGTGATATCATCGGGTTGGTGCAACGAGCCTATCTGGTTGTCGAGGTGCGACTCAAGTGTTGCGATCGCGTCGCCCAAGGTTTCAATCCCAGACCCAGCGTCCGCCAGTTCTGTGAGATAGGTCAGCGTTGGACGCTTGCGATCATCGCCGACAGCGTCTTTATTGGGGAACGCAACCTCGAAACCATCAGAGTACATAATAAACACATCGCCCGGCTCTAGGGTAATGGTCTCTTGCCCAAACTCGACATCGGGGAACACCCCGAGCAGCGGACCGTCGGATTCCAAGTGCTCGACATCGCCGGTTTCTGATCGCACAAGCAGCGATGGCGGATGCCCAGCGCCCGCAACGGTGATCTCATTGGTGAGCTTATTATGGATCGCATACACCGCGGTTGCGAAGCGGGCTTGCTCACCTTGGTGCTCGGTCATCGTGTTGTTGAGCCGGCGCAGCGCCTCACCGGGTGGGATGATGTGCGCCTTGTCGCCTTTGCCCTCGATTTTATGGAGCCCTTGGGTGATGACCATGGTCATCAGTGCTGCCGGCACCCCGTGCCCGACCGCGTCGGCAAGGAAGAACCCGGTGTGGTGCTCATCGAGTTCGATCACATCATAAATATCACCAGATACATACGAGGCCGGGCGATAGACGATTCCCATATCGAGCCCATCGATCTTTGGGAGTTCCTTGGGCATGTATTCTCGCTGGATACATGCTGCCGTGGCGAGTTCCTCGTGGAGCTTGTTGATCTCGGTGTGCACTGAGTTGACCGACATTTCTGTAATTCGCAGATCGGTCGAGAGCTGTTGAATCGCAGGCTGGCGCTGGGCGAGTGTCCACAGAATGATCGAAGCGTGCACCGGATCAATATCGAGCGATTCACACATGATCCCCTGCGCACGAAGCATCATCGTGGCATGCGTGTGTGTGGGGGGGGTAAGCACCAACGCTGGTGTCAGGTGATCGATCAGCAGGTCGGCGAGCTGATTGATCGTGCTGTCTGAGTCATGCTCACTGAGCAACACAAGCACCGGCGTCTGCGCTGAACTGCTCTTGGGTTCGCTTTTGAGTAGCTGATCTATCGAGATATGCTCAAGCGCAATTCCGCGTTTAGCGAGTTCAACGGCGACACTGCTCAGGAGTGGGTCAGGCTGCTGCTCGCTGCTCGGTGGAGCAGAACTCGCGACAAGAATCTTTGGCCCACTCGAACTCGATCGTGCAATGCGTAATCCCAAACCTAAGCCCCTTTATCCAAAGCCCATCTGGTATCCGCGTTCAAACAACACACAGACACCCAAGTGCGATGGAGTACAGATCGACACACACATGGTGGGTATTGATCCGCGAGGCAGTATTTGCGCACATGGTTGGTTATAGGCGTTGAGGATAGATGGCCAGTGCAGATCAGCACGATCGTGCCGAGCTCCAAAGGCTCAGGCTCCGGTAATACAACCGTCGTTATTGGGTGACGGACTGAAGATACTCGATATCAAGCTTGATTTGTTGCCCGTCTTCGAGGTTGAGTGTTTCGAGCATGCCGCCGACGAGTTCGATTGCGTATTGGGCATTGAATCGTGAGGAGTATTTTTTGAGCCGAGACTCGTAGAGAAACATTGACTCATCTTCCTTCTTCATTTCCTCGACCGGCATGTGATGCATCGCGGTGATCCGCCCGGCGCTGTCGATGAAAATGATATCGATATCGATATAGCAATCACGCATCAAGAACTTGCGGATCTTGGAATCCGGGAACGAGAAGATCATGCCCTTGTCCGCATCCATCGATTTGCGCCCGCCGAGCCCAACATTCCGGGAATCGTCGTCAGCAACAATCTCAAGCTCAAAGGTCTTGCCCGATATTTCAACCGGAAGCACGCCATCAACAATCGCAGGCTTCGAGCACCCAACAAGCATGGGCAATGCGCACACAAAGAGGAGTGTTATCAGTATGCGATTTGAGTGGTTCACGATCGAAGCCATGCGTCATCCTCGGGGGTAAAGACAATATCGTCCGTGGGGAGTGTATCGAGTGAGAACCCGTCTTGGAACTCATTGAGCGACATCGGCACTCTTTCTTGGGTGATTGTACACCAGAAAGCGAGTAATCCGATGACTCGTTCATTGCTTGTGCCCGATTGGGCGAAGGTATCAATCCGGGTATCGCCATGGCGTTTGGCCAATCGGCGTCCATCACTCCCCCGAACCAGAGGCAGATGTGTATAGGTTGGTTCATCGCTGATCCCGAGTGCTCGATACAGCATCAACTGTCGGCTCGCCGAATCAAGCAGATCATTGCCCCGCACAATCTGGGTCACGCCTGCTTGGGCATCATCAACAACCACCGCGAGCTGATAGCTCGGCGTGCCTCGCTTAGTCCACACCACAAAGTCGCCCAAGAGCGCATCAATATCAAATGACTGCCCCCCCATATGGGTGTCTGTAAACCCGATCGAGCCGGGATTGGTGACAAACCGCCAGTTGGTGCCTGCATCATCAAACTGATTTGTGAAACTTGAAGGGCGCAAATTTGGGTTGAATCGGGTGTCATGGGCCGAGAGACTATTTTTTTCATCGGCGTGGGGGGCAGACGCCGCCTGCTCAATTTGCGATCGGGACAGCTCGCAAGGGTACACATGCCCGCCTTGAGCAAGTTTTTCCATCGCTTGGGTGTATCGCTTGATGTGATCAGACTGGGTTGTTGGCCCTGAATCCCAGTCCAAACCCAGCCATTCGAGGGTACGGATAGTTTGTTCAATCACCCCCGGTTTGACACGAGAGGCATCCAAGTCTTCGATGCGCAACACAATACGCCAGCTATGTTTACGGGCAAGCGACCAGTTGATGACAAAGCTCAACGCATTGCCCAGATGCAGGGCCCCGGTCGGCGATGGGGCAAGCCGGGTGATCTGGTTCGAGTCAGAATGATTTGGAATAATGAGTTCACGCACAGATTATTGTGGGTACACTGGATGCTCAGGGCAACCAGAGATTGCAGAAATCTGTATATCTGCAATCAGTGAAGGATCACACTCGTACGCTCTCAGGAGGAGCCCATGACCGAGCAAGCACTTATCAAGTTGAACGAAGAGCAAATCGCCGCAGAGCTCGAAACCCACTCCGAATGGGTCGAGCTCAACAGCCAGATCCAACGAACCTTCGCGTTTGATGACTTTATCGAATCGATGAAGTTCGTAAATCAAATGGCTGAGTATGCCGAATCTGTCCAGCATCACCCAGATATCCTGATCCGCTACAACAAGGTGACCCTGAGTGTCTCGACCCACGATGCCAACGGAATCACCCACAAAGACTTCGATCTCGCGACGAAGGCCGACGGGCTGGTTTAAGTCAATTGAATAGTTGATCGGGTGCCACGCCTTGACCGTCTTCGGCAAGGCGTGACTTCGGATACATAATGCGTTTAATAAGACACTGCTTGCCGAAGACGGTCAAGCAGTGGCACCTTGATGTGAGTTTTAGCGAAGTTCGACTGACCAGTACGCTTCGTCAAGGAATGTTTTCCAAGAGGCGTACTTCTTGTTGTCGAGCTTGATCGAGATCAGCGGATTCCGCTTGGGTTGGATCGGCTTGCGGATGAGTCTCATGTTTGCCTGCACCGGGGTTCGCCCACCCTTGCGTGAGTTGCACCGGATGCACGAGCACACAAGATTCGTCCAAGTGTCCGGGCCGTCTTGTGTGCGGGGCACCACATGATCGATCGAGAGTTCTGAAGTCGGGAAACGGTTGCCGCAGTATTGGCATTGGTTGTGATCACGGGCAAAGAGGTTGCGTCGATTGAGTTTTACGCGCTGGAGCGGGAGTTTGTCGTACCCGGTGAGCCGAATGATGCGAGGCACCGCGATATCGAACCGTACGGTTTTGACCCAGTCGTAGTTGTCGGGCTCGAACTCTTTTTGAAGTTCTGAAAGCTCGGCCCAGG
>JAESSR010000303.1 GCA_016764015.1 Phycisphaerales bacterium | reverse complement strand
CTGTCCGGTCATCGGGTTGACCCGTGAAGGACCGATCGCGGTGGCGACATCGTTGGAGATCCAACGGATGAAGTTGTAGCGTACATCTTCTGGATCCTTATCCATATTGACGCCGGTGGCTTTGTCCTGGTATTGCACCTGGATAGCGCCGTCGATTCCGATCTCGCGGAACGCATCGTTCCAGCTCTCGACGCCTTGGCGTACCCATCGACGGTACCGGATCGGCACGGTGTGCTCGATGTAGTACACGATCGGTTCTTTAGGCGGGCTCAAGGCAAGGCTCGGATCAGCCTTTTCAATGTGCCAGCGGTTGATCATGCGTCGGTTTTTTTCCTTCGCATCATACTTGCCCAAGTCGGTATAGGTTGTGACAAAGTATCCAACCCGTTGGTCGGCCATGCGGGGCTTGAACCCCTTTGACCCTTTGATGTGTGAGATTGAATAGTGGAATTTTTTGATTGTCCCGCCCGCGACCGGGCCTTCAAATCTGATTTCGATGTTGCTTGGGAACGCTTTGATGGAATCAACAACGGTCAGGTTTTTCTGAAGTCCTCTGGCCGATCCACGGAAGAAGGTGCTCGCCTTGCCGACAAGCAAAGCATCCATGTCAATCACAGGCTGACCATTGGGACCCATCGCAAGGATAGGAACATCGAGCAGCACGCGATCGGTGAACACGGTTTCGACCGAATCCTTTGATTCCTGATCGCCCGTTGAGCGCACCGCGATCTGAGGCTGGATCAACGCCATGCGATTGCCGATCCTTCTCCATTTGGTATACAAATCACCCGATTGCAGACCAGCAAAGATTTCGCCGCCCGCGACGGTCATCGCGAAGAAGTGGTTCTGCTTTTCGTATCCGCGCGGGAGCTCGGCGAGCACCTGATTCGTTTTCTTGTTGATGTACAACCCATAGAAAGATTTGCCGTCAGCGGTCGAGACCACCTTGGTGAAGTCTTTGGAGACATCCTTCCAAGATTTGAGCCCGTCGGCAGGCGCCGATGATGCTGAGCCCCCGCCGCCTCGACCAGCCATCGCAGCGAGCGCAGCAAAGTCGATGCTCTCTTGCGGGGTAGATCCCTGGATTGGTTCTTCAAAGTTGCCCTGCGCTATCGCAGAGCCCGTGGCTAACGCCGAGATGCCCACTATGGCACCGACAATGCTCGTCAGCAGTTTCACTGATAAGCGTGATGATTGATCCCTTTTCATTTCACATAACTCCATTTTTTCGGTCATACATTTGGTCACGGATTAGTCCACCCTTTACACATGGGTTCGGGCTGAGATCAGCCATCCTTCGATTACACACACTACGACCCGCATACGCGTCATGAGGGGCGTGAGGCACCGCTTGATCTGGGCACCTGTGAACAGGTTGACTATCGACGATGACGAGTGTCACCATCAACATCCAGATCCGCTGGAGCGCAGAAAATGCGCAACGCCAGCACGCAAGAATTACCATACCATGGGCAAAAAGATTCATGAATTCGTGGAAATTAGGTAGGATTCATATGAAACCAGATCACAAAGACCATCGAGGCAACAAAGGTTAACCCTGCGACCCGCACCATATTGTCGCGCATCGCCAGCTCGGTCGGGTCGTCATACCGCCCACGCATCAACAGCGTGATCGTCCGGAGCAAGGCCAAAGTAGCGGGCGCAACCGTGATCCAGAGCAGGTTCATGCCAAAGCCATACGACTCTAGACTGCCTTGTCTAGTTGCAAAGATATGCATATAGGCAATCTCTTGACTCTGCACATAACCCGTGTAGGTTAAAAGAGTTGCAACGCCAGTCACCACCACAAACATGCGGAGCATTTGGTCGGTGTAGTGCTGTTGGACATCTCTGACAGCGGTTGCGTCCTCATCGGAGCCCATATGCCTGCGTTCGCCGAGCCGTTTGCCAAAGGCGAGGAACATACTCAAGAACAAGGTCGCGTTGAGCAGCCAAGTCGAAGGCGTAATCCCCACAGCCGCACACCCGCCGAGCACCCGAAGCACAAACCCGGATGAAAGCGAGAGTACATCAATAATCACAATGTGCTTGAGCCCGGACGAATAGAGCATCACATTGATGATATAGAGGACAATGAGCCCCAAAACCCAGATTCTGAGCCCCTCAGGGGCTCCCAAGGCAAAGAGCAGGCTCAACGCGAGCAAACACACCCCAAAGACCTTGGCGATCTTCACCGGCACCTGCCCGCTGGCCAAAGGGCGTTTTTTCTTTCGAGGATGAGCCCGATCGCGCTCGACATCGGCGAGATCATTAAACACATAGCATCCAGAGGCTGCCAGGCAGAAACCAAAGAATGTAAGCCCAACAGCCAAAGCAAGTTGGGTATTGGACATGTCCTCGAGCTTACCATCGGCAATCGCAAACAAAGGCCCAATGAGCACAAAGATGCCTTTGCTCCACTGGTGCGGTCGCGCGAGCCGAATGAGCCCAGGGATCAATCCTCCAGCAGGTTTGCTTTCAATGGGTTCTGGTTGTGCGTTGTGTTCATGTGTCATTGGTTCCCTCAGGCATTGACATAACAGGCATATTGGCTCAAGAGTTCGCACAAAAGAGCGGAAGATGCGAACAGAAAATCGACATTGTTGCTCATTCAAAGAATCCAATGCCCATTGAGCCGATAGGGTGTGCGATGGCGTTGCGTTCACCCGATATCATATACAATTCGAAAGATCGGCTCTGGTCGGTTGGTGTTGTCGTGGTTTTATTGCTCGTTGTGAGCTGGTCGGTGATTCTTTCTGGAAATCTTTCGGGCCGTGGTGCAGCGGACGATCTGAACTACCACTGGCTCGTCATTCAACAGTTCTCAGAGCAGCTTCCAAATCCCGATTTGAGTGATTATCAATCAGCCACCACCCCAGGGTATCACCTGATCTTATCTCCGCTCGTCCAAATGGATGTGGGGCATATGGGTGTCCAGCTCGTTGCCAGCGTGTGGACAATCGGGTTCTTGGGATTGTTGACCTGGGTTGTTTCTGCTCGGTTTGGGAAACTCTCAGCGGTGTTGATGCTGCCGATGCTCACCTCAATGTATGTGCTCTATCCGGGTATCTGGTTGTTGCCTGATAACGCCGGTTGGTTCGGGGTATTGGCGATTGTGCTGCTCTCGCTTCGATCCAATCCCACTTGGAAATCATGGGCTGTCTCAGGCGTGATTCTCTTTGGTCTCATCTGGATGCGACAGATCCATATCTGGATTGCAGGCACGATATGGTTGGGGGCTTGGCTTGGATCAGCGGCAGACACACCAACTCTTCGTACACTTTTCTCCTCTTGTATAGATCGCACCGGACGGACTACGCTTGCGATTGCATGCACCATCCCAGCATTTACCGTATTAGTCTGGTTCATGATACTCTGGGGCGGACTTGTTCCTCCCACTTTTCAGGAGAACCATCAGGGCCCAAATATGGCCACACCCGGGTTTATCCTGCTGCAGCTTTCCATACTCAGTCTCTTCTTTGCCCCCATGCTTTGGCCAAGATTTAAAGAAACATGGAAGCATCAATGGGGATGGATCGTCTTTGCAGCGTTCATCGGCTGCCTGCTCGGGGTCGTGCCAGAATCGTCTTATTCCTATGAAGCGGGTCGGTACGGCGGCTGGTGGGGACTGATCCACAAGCTTCCAACGGTTGCAGGTCGCTCGCCAATCTTTATTCTTGGGTCGATTCTTGGTGCGGTCGTCTTTGTTGTCTGGCTCAATCTTGTCACCCGCCGTGATGCGTGGATATGGGTGGGAACAATGGTTGCCTTCACGCTCGCCCAGAGCGCGAATCATGCTAGCTGGCAGCGATATCACGAGCCGATGCTCTTCATCATGCTCTTGCTCATTTTGGCTCGATCTTCAGTAGTTGCTCGGTATACCCGTCAGCTCGTCATCGGGTGCTTGGCGATGGCGCTGATGCTTGGTGCATTGACAGTTGGGGAGATGATCAACGCTCAGCCCGTTGAGACCAAGATTCAATCACATATTGAGCCGTGAGTTCTGTAGAAATTGGTGAACTTTGGTGATCTTGGCGAACACAGAAGCGTACAAAGGATTTGATTCGATCGCAATTCTGAGTCAATAGAGTGGCTTTGTGTGCCGATGAACCAAATAATACTGACCAAGGCAATGCCAGCGCGTCCGCGATGGTTATTGCCCAACGCACCCAAGCGGAAGACGAATCACCATGAGCGACACCAAACGCGCACTGATTACAGGCATCACCGGACAAGACGGCTCGTACCTTGCCGAGTTTCTTCTCGCCAAAGGCTACGAAGTTCATGGCATGATCCGCCGAGCATCATCGTTCAACACCGAACGGCTCGATGATATCTACCAAGATCCACATCTCGACGGCGCGAAGCTCAAGTTGCACTATGGCGATCTTTGCGATGCCAACAACATCAACAAGATCATTGATACGGTCAAGCCTCACGAGGTGTACAACCTCGGCGCTCAGTCACATGTCCGCGTGTCGTTCGACATGCCGATCTACACGGCTGACACGGTCGGCATGGGTGCGCTTCGTTTGCTCGAATCCATCCGCGACTTCCAAGAAAAATCTGGTCAAGAGGTTCGGTACTACCAAGCATCGTCATCGGAGATGTACGGCAAGGTGCTCGAAGTGCCTCAGACCGAGACTACGCCGTTCTGGCCTCGCTCGCCATACTCATGTGCCAAAGTGATGGCGCACTGGGCAACCGTCAACTACCGCGAATCCTACGGCATGCACGCATCGTGCGGCATCTTGTTTAACCACGAATCACCACGGCGCGGCGAAACATTTGTCACCCGCAAGATCACCCGCGCCGTCGGACGAATCAAGCTCGGCATGCAAGACAAGGTCTACCTTGGTAATCTCGATTCCAAGCGAGACTGGGGTTTCGCGGGCGACTATGTCAAGATGATGTGGATGATGCTCCAAATGCCCGAAGCGGATGACTATGTGGTCGCGACCGGCAGGACGATCTCTGTTCGTGACTTCGCCGAGATGGCGTTCAACTCTGTTGGTTTGAACTTCGATGACCATGTCGAGTTCGATCCGCGATATCTCCGCCCCGCTGAGGTTGATTTGCTCTTGGGCGATCCAACCAAGGCCAAAGAAAAACTCGGGTGGGTTCCAGAGACCACGGTTGAAGAGCTCGCCAAGATGATGGTCGAGCACGATATGGAACTCGCCTCACGCGAGAAGACATTAAAGGATGCCGGGCACAAGCTCCCAGAGTTCACCGGGCACGATCAGTAAGAGAATACATAGTTCAATGAGTGATCAATCAAAAACTGAGAATGCAAAGGCTCTCTTTGAGCTTGGAAAAATATCGGCCGCGATCGCGATGGGGATTTTTGTCGCGATCATCATCCTTGTGCTCATTATTATTCCGACGCTTGGATTCCCTGGAGACCTCGCACGGATCATCAGGCTCGAAGATAGGCTCGCGCTCGCGGATAAGAATACTAATAGAGTCTTGATCGTGAGCAACTCGGTAGGCGTTGAAGGGATTGATGGTTCGATTGTAAACGAAAAAATTGGAGCTGATTATTCAGTTGAAAATCATTCTTCAAATGGGCTCGGTCTTATCTCTGCACGGCTCTACATTGGGCGCATGATTGAGAGTGATCCTCAATACATTGTGTGGATACTCCGCCCGGAGCTCATGGGTCGGATATCACCGATGAACACTGAGGTTGCTTCGGCAATGCGATATGCTCAGTTTCAAAGGTACAACTCGTGGATTGATGACTCAAACATTCCTGGGCTCGGTTCAAAGCTCAAAGATCAGTTTGCGGTGTCAGATACATCAAACCTGATTTCACTGAGAACAATTCCACTCCGGCATCTCAATGAACAACTCCGAATTCGTACGCGTCGTGGGATTTTGCCGGCGAAGCCTATGGAAATCAGTGCTCCGTTTCAGATGGATTTGATGCTCTCCGATGCCAAGCTCGCTCGCCATATTTATGATGTAAGCGAATCACTTGCCGTGCGGACCGCCGGGAGCAATCGCGACGGAATCGAGTTTATCGAACAAACAGTGAAGCAGATTCAGCAGGCAGGGATTACACCGATCCTCGTCATAGCCCCAACCCATCCGGGCGCACACGATGCGTTTGGGCCGGCGGAAGAGGTATTTGCTGAAGCACTCAATGCGGTTGGTTCACGAAATGGCGTAGCGGTGTTCGATCTTAAGCAAACCTTGAGTATTGAAATGTTTTCCGATGCGATCCATCCGAATCGAGAAGGTGCTCGCGTGCTGAGCGAACTCCTCGGTGATCAGTTGAGTCAAGCGTTTTCCAGTCAGGAAGCAAGCCACTAACCGATGCTTTTTCAATCACCTGAGTTTCTGGTTCTCTTTCTCGCTGTTCTTGGATGGCTGATGTGGGTGCGCAATGTGCGTGCACAACATCTATTCCTCGTCGCGATTAGCTATCTGTTCTATGGATGGTGGGATGTCCGGTTTGTGCTGTTGATAGTGCTTTCGACATTGATCGATTACACGGCTGCATTAGGCATTGATGGACACAAGATTGAGCCGAAGAAGCGTATAAAGATGGCCTTGCTGATGGCAGGCGCCACCCTTGGGTTATTGGTTCCAAACTGGCCGATGCTTCAAGTTGGGGACTGGCAGGGTTGGCTTGAATCGCCGATGGTTGCGTTTAACTCAGAGAATATTGCCGCAATCGGTTTGGCGCTCGGGTTATCTGTTATTGGGCCAATCGCATACGGCGCATACTTCAAACTCTCCGAGCAGAAGCGCAAGAAAGCATTCCTGATCACCTCGGTGATCGCCAACCTCGGCATGCTCGCCTTCTTCAAATACTTCAACTTCTTTATCGATAGCCTCGATGTGGTCGTCGCTCAATCCGGGATTCAATGGGCTGCCCCGATCCTTAAGGTCACGCTTCCGGTCGGGATTAGTTTTTATACCTTCCAGACCATGAGCTACACCATCGACGCCTACCGCGGCGACATAAAGCCCGAGCGTTCGTTGCTCAAGGTCGCCTTATTCGTCGCGTATTTCCCTCAGCTCGTCGCGGGCCCAATCCTTCGCCCGCAACAACTTCTACCAACACTCAATCGCCCGTGGACGGTCACCGGATCAAGCATGCGGGCCGGGATGAACCTGGCGCTTGTTGGATTGTTCAAGAAGGTGTTGATTGCGGACAATGTCGCGCCATTGGTCGATACCATCTTTGCGACGCCTCAAGGTCAATCAAGCTTCATCATCATTCTGGGAGCCGCTCTCTTCGCGGTGCAAATCTACTGTGATTTTTCAGGGTATACGGATATCGCTCGCGGGATATCCCGCGTCTTTGGTGTAGAGATCCCGCTCAACTTTAACTTCCCGTACTTCTCAACTTCGATCATCGAGTTCTGGAGACGCTGGCATATTTCGCTGTCTTCTTGGCTTCGAGATTATCTCTATATCCCGCTGGGAGGAAGCCGAAAGGGACCAGCGTTCACTTACATCAATCTGATGCTCACCATGCTTCTTGGTGGGCTCTGGCACGGCGCTTCCTGGAACTTTGTGATCTGGGGCGGCTACCAAGGGATGCTGCTTTGCCTCAATCGAGGCTTGCAAGCACTTGCCCCCAAAGGCACTCCTGTTCATGGGTTCTTGACTTCAAAGTTCGGCACAGTCGTGCGGTGGGCAGTGACCACTTATCTCTGGCTTCTTGGTTGGCTTATATTCCGTGTGACGAACTTTGAAGACCTTGTGTATTGTGTCAATAAGTTCATCCTATTCGACGGCCGACTCTCTGTGGGTGGGCTCGGGCTTGGCCGAGGTAGCCCAGTCACCGCAATGCTCGCGGTCATGCTCTTTGTCGGGCTTCATACCATTGGTTTTGTTTCAAAGCGGTGGGATGACCGTCTCAATACCACGCCTTGGACAGTGAGAGCATTGATGTATGCAGCGATGGGACTCCTCTTGTTCTACGGCTGGCCATCACAGAGCAGTGCATTCATCTACTTCCAGTTCTAACTCAAGGGCAATCATCGTTGTTGTAATCGTGAGATTTACAGCGCCAATCTGCAAACGATTCGAGTACTGCAAATAAAAAGCCCCGCGCACTGGCGGGGCTTTTTCCTAACTTGAATGAACAGAGACGGCTCAGTCTTGCTGCCCGATCATCTTTGCTTCACGCGGCTCTACTGGCTCGTAGCGGGGTTTGGTTTCGATGAGCGTAGCGCCGGTCTTCTCGATGTACTTGTCTTCATCGACACCATCAGGAAGCGTTGTTCGGCTCAACTCAACAGGATTGGCATCATAAATCACAATCGAAAAACTATCTTGCACCGGAATATTGCCTGAGTTGAGATCCCATATTTTCACAACGATGTTGCCACCGGACGAGTTAAAGGTTGCCAATCGCGGTTCGGTGGTGTCCACGACGCTGACCAAGACGGTGTGCGTGGTGTTGTGCATGAACTCGTCATCAACAGCGATCACATAGCGTTGATTGGCAGCATCCCAGCTTACCGAGATATTGGCTGTCGATGCCGTCACCGCCGCATTGGCATTGACCGAGGCATACGCCAAAGGCCCAATTGGCGAAGGACTATCAGGGGCATAATCCCGCGTCGGCTCACCCTGAACACGCAGATTGTCTTGGACATATACATCGCCTCGAAAATCGCCAGCATAATCCGGCGTTGCAAGATACGCAAAGATGCCTGAGTCAAAGTTTGATGCCTGAATTGCAGTACTATTTGGGATAGAAGGGTTGATTTGCCCAACGACCGCCGCAGCGCCCAATCCCGAGTCGAACTCAACGATCCCGACGATCGGGTTTATATCTGAAATACTAACAAGGCCATTCCGGCGTCCCACCGCATTGATATGAACTCCGCCGGTAAACGGGCCGTAGTTGGTTGATGGGGTTGGTCCGCTTACTGAAAGAATAGCATTTTCGCGTGTTTGCCCGGCGATGAGTTCAAGCACCGTCCCGCCAAACTGATGGGTCAGCGAGAACATGGTATCCGCATCGCCGAAGCCGTTGCCATAGGTATCGGTGTACGGGAACTGCAACGCACTCGCGTAGCGTGACCAGAGTGCATGAGGCGTTGAACCAAGATCAACATCCGGGCTCAGCGTGGTGTATGGGCCGCCTTGAACAGTGCCGACCATGATGCGCATTTTCTTGACAAGGTGCCCGTAGTTCCTCCAGAAGAGTTCTGCGTCGGCTTGTGTGCCGCCCATCTGGATATCCATATCGAACAAGCCATCGATGATCGTGATTGGGCCGGGTTGATCAAATACTGAATCGATCTCGTCGCCGTTGCTATGGAG
>JAESSR010000302.1 GCA_016764015.1 Phycisphaerales bacterium | reverse complement strand
TGCTTCGCAGCCACCTCCCCCGGGGCCCGGGGGAGGCGAAATGATGAAAATATAGAGCCATCAGACACGGCCTAGGCTTGGCTTGCAAATATGAATAAACGAATGCCTCGTGATTGCGAGGTTTTTTATGCGCTCAACTCGTCATACACCGCTTCGATAGCTTTCGATCGGATGCCCTCGAATCCTAAACCTTCCATGAAATCCCAAGTGTTCTTTGCGCATTTGGACTTGGATACATCGGCGTCTATGTCGGCTTGGACATGCTCGATGAGTTGCTCCATGTAATCGAGCTGAGCCTGGACGGTTTGTTTGTTGCCCACTGAGCCGTGCCCGGGAACGACGATGGTGGTGTCGTCGCAGAGTTCGAGGACGCCATTAAGGGACTTGACCCAGCCGATCGCGGTGGCTCTGGCTGAGGGATCGAAGAAAGGATGCAACCCGGCGAAGACGAGATCGCCGGTGTGCACGATATTGTTGTTCTCGAAATGGATCACCAGATCGTTGTCGGTGTGTCCTCTTCCGAAGTGGTGCATGGCGACTGTTTCTTCGCCGATGGTGATCGACATGCCTTTGTTTTGCACACGGTTCTTTGGTAATATGGTTGTGCGAGTCCATGAATCCGATGCGTCGGCGGCTTCAATCGCGAGTTTGAGTTGAACATCAGTGCCCTTGCTCCGCTTGATTTGAGCCGGGCCAGACCGCGCCGATTGCTTGAACTTGTCGAGTTGATCTTTGATCCGCTTCACCGCTTTGGTATGCGCATAGGAAGTGGCGTGAGGGACGATCAGGGCATTGCCGCCGGTGTGATCGCCGTGGTGATGGGTATTGATGAGGGTAAGGTCAAACTGCTCTTGCTCGCCTGCGAATGTCTTTGCGTCGGCGAGCAATGAGCCGCCCAGATGTGCAAACTTGGTATCAATGAGCAGGGTCTCAAGCCCAGAGGTCATAATCAGCGTGTTGCCGCCGGTGGATTGGTCGGCCATCACATGGAACCCGGCTTTATGGATGGTGTCCCACGACAGAATTGGCCCAGCGATCGTTGTATCCAAGAAATTGGCAAATGCAGGGCTTGCCAGAGCGGCGGTTGCTCCGGCAGCGCTGAGGATGGCGAGGAAGTTTCGACGATCAATGGTAATTGGGGATGGCATTTTGGTTTTTCCTGTGATTTGGACGATCTGAACGAGTTGAGCATACCCGATTTGCAGCGATTATGCGCCGATTGGCGTGCTATGATGAATGCCGCGAATCGTTGATTTGCGGTATAGAACCAACCCACCGCTCCCCTACTTCATTCCCTGGAAATCACCATGAAAGCAAATGAAATTCGTCCCGGCACCGCACTCGATATGAACGGCAAGCTCTATATCGTCACCAAAATTGGACATGTGAAACCAGGCAAAGGCCCGGCATATATACAAGCCAAGATGCGAGCGGTTGACGGTTCGGGCATGAAGGAACAAAGATTCTCTGGCGCAGAGGTTGTCGAAGGGACAAGCCTTGACAAGCGTGAGATGGAATACCTGTACGATGATGGCGAAGGCGGCGGCACTTTCATGGATTTGAAGGATTACGATCAGATCGACCTCAAAAAGAATTTGCTTGATGACACGCTGCTCTACATGGCGCCAAACTCAACTTGCACAGTGCTCTTTCACGGCGACACCCCTGTTGCCATCGAGCTGCCATCTGCAGTGATCTTGACCATCGCCGATACTGCTCCGGGCATCAAGGGTGCGACTGCGACGAACCAACTCAAAGAAGCGGTATGTGATACCGGGCTCAAGACCCGTGTGCCTCCGTTTATTGCCATTGGTGAACTGGTAAAAATCTCGACCGAAGACGGGTCATACATGGCTCGTGTCAAAGAAGAGTGAAGAAGGCAATAGGCTGTTGGCAATAGATATGGGAAGAACATACGAATGAATGATGCGAAGCCCAGTTTAGTTTTGATTGGGCTTCGTGCATCTGGCAAGTCAACGCTTGGTCGGCTGCTCGCAGAGCAACTTGATCGGGCATTTGTTGATTTAGATGATGTGACCTGCGCGTTGCTCAACGCTGACGGCGCAGGAGCCGCGATTGAGACGCATGGGATTGATGCCTTCCGAGAAGCCGAGACGAAAGCGCTCACATCAGCGCTGAATGAATCAGGGCAGATCATCGCACTTGGCGGGGGCACACCGACGGCTCCTGGATGCTCGACGATGCTCGAAGAAAGTTCCAGCCGAGTGATCTACCTCCGAGCGTTGCCAAGCACTTTGCAAGATCGGCTCAAGGCAACAGACAACTCAAACCGCCCGGCACTTGTTGGGAACGATGTGATCAATGAAGTTCAAACGCTGTTCGATCAGCGAGACGAGCTATACCGATCCCTGGCAGAATCGGTCATACATACAGATGGACTCACACAAAAATCTGCAATAGCTGCATTGTTCGCAGTTGCCAAAGCTGGGATTTAACCCGGTGGCACAGGCGTCTCGCCTGTGTTCTTTGTATCACTTTGATATTGAAATAAGACACAGGCGGGACGCCTGTGCTACGGGTTAGCTCGCGTCGGCGGCGCGGACGGCGGCGCAGAACTCTGCGATTTTCGCATGATTCTTCACGCCCGGTTCATCTTCAACGCCGCTCGATACATCTACTGCATACGGGCGGAGGGTCTTGATGACTTCGCCGACATTACTCGCATCCAAGCCGCCGGCGATGATGATTCTCTTTGGGTAGTCTTTGATATGCGGGGCCAGCTTTGCCCAATCGAATGATTCGCCAGTGCCGCCTGCTGAACCATCAATAAGGATCGCATCGAGCTCTTCAACCTTCGCCCATCGGGTCAACTGCGATTGGATGGTCGCGTCTTCATATTTGAACGCTTTGATCACACCCGGGCCGCAGGCTGCGACGACATCGATGGGTTCTTTGCCGTGGAGTTGGGTCAGGTGTGTTGGGCATTTGTATTCGAGTGCACAGAACTGATCGACATCAAGGTCTTGAGTCACCCCCACCGCTGCTACAAATGGCGGCAGCGAATACATGATGATGGCGGCTTGTTCTGGTTCGATAGAGCGCGGAGTGTCTTTGACGAAGACGAATCCGATGGCATCTGCCCCGGCGTCAATCGCCGCGTTGGCTGCTTCGAGGGTGGTGATGCCGCAGACTTTGATTCGGGTGCGTGTGGTCATTGGGGGTGATCTTTCGTGGGCATAAGAAACGGGCTCGAAGCCCGTTTCTACTGGGGAAGTGAGCGTATGGTGGCGAGTTCATTGTCAATAAGTGCTTGGGTATCAGCATCGTGAACCTTCGAACCGAGCTCTTCGAGGAGTTCGATGGCGCCAACAGGATCACTGAGATCATGGGCTTGGATTCTGGCAAGGAGGATGGTGATGATGTTGCGTTCGGAGTCATTAGGATACGCATCGAGCAAACGCCCGAACGCATTGGCGGCTTCTTGGCGTTGGTTGGATTGATAGAGGTGGTTTGCGATCTGGTATTGCGCATCGCGGTGCATGGTCAGGGCTTTGTCGCTCTCGGGGAACTTGGCGAGGAGATCACGATATTGGTCGGCAGCATCTGCGAGATCATTCTCTGAAACCAACACGCCGATCTTGGCTCGGCGCTCGGCGATCTCGGCGGCTTTGGGATCGAGCTTCTGATCTGCTTGATACACACCTGAGAGTTTGTGCATCTCGTGGGCGACCCGGAAATCTGCCCGGCGTTTTTTGTGCTTGGCGATCGAGAACATATCGTATTGTTCTTTGGGGAGCAGTTTGGTGACGAGGAGTGTCAGCGCGAGAACGCTCCCAAAGGCGTACCCACCAAGATGGGCGACATTGGCGATGCCGTTGTCCGGGTTGATGAGTGATGTACCCAGATCGAGGATAATAAAAAGCCCGATGAGCCACCACGCGGGGATCATAAAGATGCCGATGAAGAAAAAGATGACAAAGCACTTAATCCGAGTGCTTGGGAAAAGGATCAAAAACGCACCAGAGACGGCTGCGATCGCTCCCGAAGCCCCCACCGCAGGATAATCAGAAACCGCGATATGGGCCAATCCAGAGGCTGCCCCCCCAAAAAGGTAAAAGAGCGTGAACCCAAATCTGCCGAATCGGTCTTCAACTGAAGGCCCAAAGGCAAGTAGGAAGAGCATATTGCCGAAGATATGCATGAACCCGGCGTGTAAAAACGCGGAGGAAATCGGTTGCCAGAAATGGAAGTTGTGCCTGGAGATGGCACCGAAGTACCTGATTTGATCTTCGAGCTCCGGGTTGTATTTGGCGAGGATCGCCATGATGACGAATATCCCAATGTTAATCCCGATGAGAACGGGTGTCACCATCGCGGGGCGCTTGCTGGGACGATCTGTACCGAGTGGAATCAACACGGGCAGATCGTACGCCCGAGGGCGTGTGATATATCGCTTAAGATGGGGATGATGCCTATAATCTCATCCGCTCTTTTGAGCCAATTTTCGTTTTTGACTTTTCTAAGACAACCGCTTTTTCGCCCCAAACGGGCAATAAAGGACTGAATCATGAGTACTGCTGAAAAAACATTCTCTAAGGGACTCGAAGGCGTCATCGCTGCACAGACCGAGATGTCCTTTATCAATGGTACCGAAGGAATTCTTGAATATGTCGGCATCGCCATCGGCGATCTGGCATCAAAGAGTTCGTTCGAAGAGACAGTCTTCTTGCTCTGGAACAAGCGCCTACCAACCAAGAGCGAGCTCAAAGCCTTCACCAAGGACCTTCGTTCGCACTACGCACTCTGTGACGCGATGAAAACCCGGATCACCGCTTGCCCGGTCGAAGCTGAGCCGATGCATGTGATCCGTACGATGGTCAGCTCGATGGCGATGGACGACGCGAACCCCAACGATAACTCCGTTGAAGCCGCACGCGAGAAATCACTCCGGATTTTGGCAAAGACTCCTGCGATCGTTGCGGCGTTCGATCGTCACCGGCGCGGGCTCGAAATCGTTGATGGCGACCCATCACTGAGCTTCGCCGCCAACTTCCTCTACATGCTCAATGGCGAAAAGCCAACCGATGCCATGATCCGTGCGTTCGATATCTGTATGATCACCCATGCCGACCATGGCTTGAACAACTCGACCTTCGCTGCTCGCGTGGTCATCTCGACACTCTCGGATGTGTACTCAGCCATCACCGCTGCGGTTGGATCATTGCGTGGCCCGCTTCATGGCGGAGCGAACGAGGGCGTGATGAAGATGCTCAACCAGATCCCATCAGTAGATGATGCTGAGGCATTTGTGATGAACATGATCAAGAATAAAGAACGCATCATGGGCTTTGGGCATCGTGTGTACAAGGCCAAGGACCCGCGCGCCAGCGAGCTGATGACCCTTGCCAAGCAGTTAGCCGAAGACACGGGCAATATGGATTTGTACAATAAATCAAACGCGATTGAGAAGGTCATGGAACGCGAATACGCAGCCAAGGGCATCTACCCGAATGTCGACTTCTACTCGGCGACCACTTATCACTGCATCGGGCTCAAGCTTGATCTCTTCACCCCGATGTTCGTGCTCGCACGCATCGCAGGGTGGGCAGGGCATGTGATCGAGCAGCTCGAAGACAACCGCTTGTTCCGTCCGACGACGGATTATGTCGGCCCGCACGACGCACCATACATCGCAATCGAAGATCGTTGAGTTTGATTTACAAATAATAAAGCCCCATGCGAATGCGTGGGACTTTTTTTATGGATAGATTCTCGCTCGCTAGGGCCACTATCGTGGTGCCATGAATAGAGCTTGGACATGATTCGCTGAGAATCAGACGGTCGACTTCAACTGGGTTGCCAATATCCGCACAACATGCTTTGGTCGCACAGATGTGGGGCGTTGGCGCATCGCATCCTTAGCGAGTTCGATGACTCGTTTTTTCGATCCTTCTGTAGGCGACTTTGAATAGTCTTTTATTGCACGCCATGCGTAGCCGCTAAGCACTCGATCACGATGTGCATGGATTCTTGCGCATCGATCTTGGGATTGCCCCTCGAAGAGTTCTTCGAAGTACGCATAGATACGCTTGAGTGCCGTGTAGTGTTCGTCACGATGAGTCCGGTGCATACCGTCCTCGTGGAGTCGATATCCATGAGTAATCTCGTGGACGACTGCACATTTCATCGTGCACGCGAGCTGGATGTACATAGCAAGATCTTCGTAAAGCGGGAGTTTTCGTGAATGCGAAGATGCTTCGACTAACGCCTTCGTCTTGGTGAGCGGACATCGGAAGTGGACATTTCCTGGGAATCGGAAGCCCACTGTTTGCTCGATGATATCGCCCTCGGGCAGCGATTGAGGGCGATGTGTCCAATGGCGGATGATGCTGCCCTTCTCATCAATCAAATCAAAGTTTGAATACACAAAGCCTGCTTCGGGGTGATCGATGAGGCATTGTTCTTCAAGGCTGATTTTGTCAGGATAATACACATCATCTGCGTCGAGCAATGTTGTCAACTCGCAGCGAGATTCAATCATCGCAAGGTGGCGATTGACCTCGCCGCCTTGATTCGTCTCGTTTACTTTGATGGTGAAGAGCCCTGGGTGATCGCGTTCGTACTGACGGAGCACCTCGGCCGAATCATCGGGCGAGTTATCATCAACCACAACAATCTGATCGGGCATTCGTGTCTGGGCGAGGAGTGAGTCGATCGCTTGGATCATGTAATCCCGCTGATTGTATGATCTCAGACAAACCGCGATGGTTTTCTTTGATTGCTGCATATTTCCCCCGTTTAGATTATGCGTCATAACTGATAGTGAACATTATTACTCGCCGGCGCGAAGAAAACTCCGGTTTGGTGAGTAGCTGGATAAAACTCTGTCTCCATCAACTGAATTGAAATGATTTTCATATCCCGAGGGCTGCGAGGATCGATTCGAGCACCACCCGGGCGCGGTTTTCCTCTGCCGGATCGATATTGATGGTCATCACAATCCCCCCACCCTCAAATGAGGTCGTCACTTTTACCTTGTCATAAGGAAGAGATCGCGATGCGAGTGCGACAATGCGTCCGCCCTGAGGCGACACAGAGGCCTCTTCAATCGTGTGCCCCTGGCGATACAGCACCGCACGGGTGGCAGCCATGACGGATTCGATCGAGTGCCCGGGGGGAAGTTCGGTATGGAGAAGCCCGAATCGGTAGGTCGCATAAATCGGTGTTTGCCCGTGCCAGGCTCGGGATTCACGAAGAGCGGGCAACGATTGACAGCCAATAGTTGCCGATCCAAACAGCACAGCAAAGAGAAAAAGTAAGATGATGTAATTCAAGCGTCTCATGGGCGTTTTTATCGGCCAAATGGGTATCCGGGCTCGATAAGGAGATAAGAATGTATTTAGAAACTGTTTCAAGCGACACAATTCGAGCTATGACTTGACCTTGCAACGATTCGCGCCTTGGATAGAGACCCGATGCAACG
>JAESSR010000301.1 GCA_016764015.1 Phycisphaerales bacterium | reverse complement strand
CCCCTCCGTCTGCTGCGCAGCCACCTCCCCCGGAAGCCCGGGGGGAGGAGAGAAGAGAGACCTGCACATGTTTCGCATGAGCAGGGCACCCTGGCGATATGTTTCCGAACTGAATCTCCAAAAACAAGACACCCGGAGTACAAGACTCCGGGTGTCATTGGTTTTGTATTGTCGATCTGGATTCAGAAACTGAACCGGATCGTCAAATCAGGTACTCGATTATGGTGTTGCTGGGCAACCTTCACCGAAGAAGCCGAGGAATGCGGCAACATCGAAGAAGTTGAAGACGCCGTCAGGTGCACCTGGAGGGCTGAAGTCAGCCTGTGGGTCTTGAGCACCGAAGAAGCCAAGGAAAGCTGCAACATCGAAGAAGTTGAGCGTTTCGTTGCCGTCGAAGTCAGCAGGGTTATCACAACCAGCTACACCTGGTGTGAAGAGCTGGAACTCAAAGTCAGCTGTTGGGGTGTACCCAGGGCCCATTTCATCGAGTGGAACGCTTGAACATTCGTATCCACCGAACCAGAAGAAACCGGCGTGGAAGATATCGTCATTTGGACCAGAAGGTGGTGCGTAGATTGCAAATGCATCTTCCTGACCTGTTGCTGCGTCACCGGTGGTTTCGCGATCCCAAGCCCAAGTACCGTCGCCGTTATCGATGGAGGTACCAGCACCAGCACCGAAGCTGATACCGATTGACTTCATGCTGGCGGCAAAGTCGCCTTCGTTCATGCCGTCACCATCAAGGTCACGGGTACCTGGCTGACCGAAACGAACTGACCAAGCGAAGTCGAAGAGACCATCGCCGTCAAGGTCGGAATCAAGGAAACCGTCCGAGTCGCGGTCAAGAGTTGCGACGGGAGCATCTGGGCCACCATTTGGGTCTGGCACCATGTTATTACCGAATGCAGCACCCTGAAGGTCGCCATCGGAATCGCCGATTTCGAAGGTCAGTGAGCTCGCGAAGCTTGCTGCCAAGTCGATATCTGCAGTGTACCCAGCGAGGGTGTTCAAAGGATCGTCTGGATCGGTGGTGCCCGATGTGTCACCTGGAAGGTCGGTGAGTGTGAATGAGATGATTGGAAGACGGGTCGAGAAGTTGCCTGAACGACCGTTGTCAGCATCCCACATGATCCACTCGCCGGAGAGACCAACAACGCCGTCGCCGATGCCGTCGGAGTCTGCGTCGACATCGTCATGGTCGGTGACCCAGTCGATGTGTATACAGTCGATGAGTGAGTCCAGAGCGATATCACCGAAGTCAAGGTTGGTGATGTCGGTGGCAAGATCGGTATGTGGACCACCCATTGAGGTTGGGCTATTGTTGTCAACGCCGAAGAACCATGTGGTTGTGTATCCAGCGTCTGCACACTGGTTGTCAACGCGTGATGCCCAGACCGAAGTGCTTGCGCCGGTATCAGCTGGTGCTGTTTGGCCGTCGCCGAGGAGTGTGACCACTCGCTCGCCACTGGCAATGTTAAAGTAAATGTGAGCAACATTTACAACCCGAGCTGAGTCAGGTGTAAGTGTTGTCGGGGTGTTCGCGGCAACGGCGGTGCTGGCAATACCAGCAGCCATGGCGACAGTCAATGCACTCTTCGCTTTCATGGAAAAGCTCCTCTTTGATTAGATTAAAAACAGTAAAAACCACAACTCGAAACTGATGCCGAAGTGACACCAATGAACGAACGAAACGAGACTCGATCGGGATATGACCCAAAGAAGTCTTGAACACAAATCAGTACCGCGCAATTGGGGGTTCTCTCTCCCCTGAACTCTGGTTCGTATTGATTCATTTCTTAAAAGTTGATTGAGATCAACCTAACTGAAATGTACGAGCCTTGCGGCACTCCCCCCAAGGAGAGTTACGATTGAACAAACGCTCAATCAGCCCCGTATCACTACGGTACCCTACGAATATACCTCATTGACGAATCCATGCAAGGGGAGAAATGCGGAAAATGCAGAGTTTTTCACATTTCTCTCAATTTACACACCTCACCACCCCCTGTTTGGGCGGGTTGTGTGCGGGCCCGATAACATATTTAGGTGTGTGCAGAGCGATTGAGCGATGCTTTTATACGAGCGAAGAACGAATAAAAGAACTCGGACGCATCGTGTGGGCCTGGCGAAGATTCTGGATGAAACTGGACAGAAACGATCGGAAGGGTCGCGTGACGGAACCCCGCAACCGTTCCATCGTTGAGATGGAGATGGGTAATGACCCCACCAGCTTTGGTGATGGACTCTTCATCAACAGCGAATCCGTGGTTCTGGCTCGTGATCTGGATTCGACCATTTTCAAGGTCATGTACAGGATGATTGGCCCCGCGATGCCCGAATGGGAGCTTGTATGTAGTCGCCCCCATCGCAAGGGCCAAGAGCTGATGCCCGAGGCATATCCCATAGATCGGAAAATTGCCTAGTTCTGGATCAGCGAAGAGCTCTTTGAGCATCACAATCGTTTCTTGGACAGCGTATGGATCGCCCGGTCCGTTCGAAAGGAAAAGCCCGTGGGCCTGCTCAGTGTTGATCAGTTCTTTAATCTGTGCTGCGGTTGTTGACTGGGGGATGATTTTCAACTCGCAGCCGATGCTTGCGAGAATGCGTGCGATGTTCGATTTGATCCCAAAGTCCATGACCAGCACGATCGGACGCGATATCACATCACCGCCATCTTCAGCACTTGCTTCACTCCCCCATTCACCAAGGTTCTCGGTCCATTCCTGTGGCACTTGGCAGCCTGCTGCTTTAGCAAGGTTTTGACCAGCCATGGATTGGACTTGCTGGGCCATCTCTACGAGTTGGGCATCACTCAGATCCACCCGATCGGTGAGCACTGCCTGCACTGGACCCGCAGAGCGGAGTGCTTTGGTGAGTGCTCGTGTATCAATATCCGCGATTCCAAGCACACCAGCCTCTTTCAGGTAGGCATCGAGGGATTGATTTCCACGGTAGTTTGACCATTGGGAAGTATATTCGTGGACAGCAAAGCCGGCGACTTGAACCTTGGATGATTCGGTGTCCTGAGGGTTCGTCCCGGTGTTGCCGATCATGGGCTGGGTCTGGATAAGGATTTGACCCATATAAGAAGGATCGGTGAGTGATTCCTGATATCCGGTCATGGCGGTGTTGAAGACGATCTCGCCGGTGGATGTGATAGCTTGCCCGGTCGCGCCGAATCCGGTGCCTGTGAATACCGCTCCTGTAGAAAGAGCAAGTCGGACGGGTGATTTGTCGTTTTGTGTGCTCATGTTGGTTTACAGTATAGAACGATATGGATCTCTTTCCCGACCATGATGAACGACTGATGCAGATTCCTGCGGATGGTGTCTATGCGCGGGTGGCAATCGAGCGCGGGATCGACCGGATGGGTGGATTGACCTATCTCGCCAATGACCAAGTGCAGGTTGGGCAACGGGTATCAGTGCCGATCGGTCGCGGAAACACTCCCACCGGCGGAATCGTCATCGAGACCGGAGGCGTCGAACTTCTCGACGGCTTTGACCCACGCAAAGTCAAAGCGGTGCTCGAACAATCAAGCACGGTGCTGCCCGAGCCTTTGGTTGAACTCGGGCAGTGGATGTCCACCTATTACATGTGCCCATTGGGGATGGTGTTTGGCTCAATCGTGCCAGCAGCGGTCAAAGCCCAGACCGGACGACGCACACGGAGCATGGTCGAACCAACCGGTCGCGAAGTCAATGAAGAGTTGATCAAATCACTCACGCCCAAAGCAAGAGACGCGTGGACAAAGATTGTTGAGTTGGACGCGATGAGCTTCCCAATCGACCCGAGGCTTTTGGCGACAAAGATCGAGCACAAATCAGTCGCTGCAATCAACAAGCTGATCGATTCAGGGTTGATCAAACGCGTTCAAATCGAAGTGATCGTGGCTCCCAAAGCATTCGAACTCCTCGATGCGGGTGAATCAGGCACGCATGCATTGACCACAGATCAATCAAGTGTCGTCGAAGGAATTTCAAAGACCATCGGTTCATTTGCGACGCATCTGCTCCACGGCGTGACCGGATCGGGCAAGACCGAGGTCTACATCAAGCTCATCGAACGCGTGATCGCGAGCGGCAAGCAAGCCATTGTGTTGGTCCCCGAGATTGCGTTGACGCCTCAGACTGCGGGGCGGTTTGTCAAATGCTTTGAGTCTGAGGGTGTAGCAATCCTTCATTCAGGTTTGACCAAATCAGCACGCAACCAGCAATGGGCCGCTGCTGCCAGCGGCGATGCGAAGGTAGTCGTTGGTGCTCGCTCTGCCGTATTTGCACCGTTTGCAAATACCGGGATCATCATCGTTGATGAAGAACACGATGGATCGTACAAGCAGGATCAGTTGCCGAGATACAACGCACGAGATGCTGCGGTCAAACGCGGGCATATCGAAGGGTGCCCAGTCGTACTCGGTTCGGCAACACCCTCATTAGAAAGCTGGAGCAATGCACGGGCAGGGCGCTATACGCTGTGGTCGATGCCCAATCGGGTTGGAGCCGGGCAGATGCCTAAGGTGCAGATTGTCAACATGGCCCTCGATGATGAACGAATCAAAGCATCGACTAAGAACGGCCCAAAGCAAGACCTTGCCATTGGACGCACGCTTGGCGCTGAGATGACCAAAGCGATCAACGCAGGCGGCCAGATCATCTTGCTGTTGAATCGAAGAGGATTCGCATCGGTTGTCGTAAGCACAGACAAAAAGTGTGGCTGGAAGCTCGAATGCGACCAGTGTGATTCAACCATGGTCGTTCATCGCGGATGCGTCCGCCAGCAGGGCGGCAGAAGGTTCGTGCGGTGCCATCATTGCCAGAGTGAACAGATGATCCCGAAACAATGCCCGATGACGGGCAAGCCTGTCATCGAGCTTGGGATTGGCACACAACAAGTTGAAGAAGAGATCGTGAACCGGTTTGGAGATCAGCTCGGCTTAGTACTCGGCGAGACCTTCGAGCGCGTCGATGCCGATACGATGAAACACGCCAAGGACTACTTTGATGTGCTCGATCGGTTTGCTAAAGGCCAGTTAAAGCTACTGCTGGGAACGCAGATGATCTCAAAGGGATTGGACTTCCCCAATGTATCGCTCGTTGGTGTTCTCAACGCTGATACCGCGTTGTATCTGCCAGATTTCCGGGCAGAAGAACGCACTTATCAGCTTGTGTCTCAGGTTGCCGGTCGGGCTGGGCGTGGCAGTGTTCCCGGCAGGGTGATCGTCCAGACGCTGAACCCGGGTTCCGCAGCAATCACCCGAGCTGCAAAGCATGATTATGTTGGATTTGCAAATGACGAACTCAACGCCCGTCGAATGGCCAACCTCCCCCCCGCTTCTCGCATGGTTCGGATTGTAGTTCGTGATGAACGCAATGACGAAGCTCACCAACGGGCATTGGCAATCGCTGAGCTGCTCCGCGAAGTTGGCGACCAACGGATATTTGTTGTTGGCCCAATGCCATGTGCCATTACGCGGATTGCCAATCGGTACCGGTGGGCGATTGAGATGACTTGCCCGTCTCCCAAACCGATGCAAGATGCGATGAGCAAGCTGCGAGCACAGGGATTGCTCAAGAGCGATTCACATGTCGCGATCGATGTCGATCCGATCTGGCTGATGTGATTCTGAAGCTTCTGATATCTTCTCAATACGAACACGGATCGGCGTGCCTTGCTTGGGTACAAGATCACGATTGGCAATCCACACCGGCTCATTAACTTCTGCCTGATGCGAGATTGTCCATGCCGGAGCGATGACCTCGTCGCCGAAGGATGTGAGCGAGATGAGTGTGCCAGCAAAATCCGCTGCATAGATAGCTTTGTCAATAATTGACCCTGCAAAGACGAGCCCGGTCCAGTTTGGTTCAGCATCAAGCGTTTTTTCTGAATCTATATGACTCACCCATACCTCGATTGGAACAAAGTCGCCAGCCTTGCCTTGCTCAACCACAGCAACCAATACTTGCACTTGCCCGCCGTGCGCGGGGACTTGTTTGCCTGAATCTGATCGTGTGATCGGCGACCCTGGTTCAAAGCCACCAGCAAGCAGGGCCGCGTGCAATAGCGAAGGTTTGATTGATGCAACAACGAGCGATTCATGCTCGCGAGAATCAGGAGCGGTCACCAACATTTCAAGGAAAACATCCGGGGTGTCTGGATGATGACAATCAATCGCGACCGTCCCGTCAAACTCTACGATCCCGTCACCTACACGAATCCCCGGAAGGAGTTCTTTGAGTTCTTCTGCAGGCTCAACTGCTGTAGGCTGAGCGAAGATCAGCATCGAGATGGCAATCAGGAGTTGTGCGAGCATGATGTATTCTTAAACCGCTCATTGGCGAGTTGGGTTGCGAGGACGACGAATCGTTCGCCTCGTTGTTCATAGTTCGTGAACTGATCCCACGAGGCGCATCCGGGCGAGAGCAAAATGGTATCGCCGGGAGCGACAGCCTTGATTGCCATCTCAACGGCACGCTCAAGCGTTTCACAATAGTGTGCATTGGATCCATTCGCCAGCGATTTTCCTGTCGTTCCTATGGTGTAAATCCCCGCGAGTTGATCGTGTAGTGCTGCGATCAGCGATAAATCTGAACCTTTGTCAGAGCCTCCGCAGATTAAGTGAATCCGGGATCGAGGCGTTTGCTCAGCGACGGCATCAACTGCAAGGAGCGTGGCTTCTGGTACGGTCGATTTGGAATCATTGACAATCACAAGCCCATTGCCGAGTACCTTCCGGTTGAGTCGGTGCGGCAAACCATGAAAACTGCGTACGGAGTGGATCATTCGATCACTCACCGCTGATCGTGTGATGGCTGCTGCACACCGCAGGGCCATCGCAGCGTTGATTGCATTGTGCTTGCCCGGAAGCAAACAGCCCGAAACAGAATCTTGCTCTGAAACAACACTGGTTATTGCTTTGGTGTGTACTTTCCAGTTCTCAAGTGTTGGCCCAAGGATCGCTGTGCTTGTTTCTGGGAGCACT
>JAESSR010000300.1 GCA_016764015.1 Phycisphaerales bacterium | reverse complement strand
GCCTACCAGCTCGCTGGTGATTCGTACATCAAGGCGGGGCATACAGACAAAGCAAAGCTCATATTGACCAAGGGATATATCGAAGCGACGACTCGTGGCGACATGCTCCCCAAGAAGGCCATCGCCGAGTTGCTCGAATCGATCAATGCAGATTTGCCAGAGATTGAAAACGCCAAACCCGAAACAGCCCCAGTGAAGAAACCCGCAGGCGATTTCAAATGTTCCAAGACCAATGAGATGGGCTCGAAGCTCACGCGTGCCCCATTCCGCAATGCGATGGGGGGTTGGATTCAGGAGAACATATCGTCGGAGACATTCAATGAATGGATTCTGCTCGGAACCAAGATCATCAACGAACTCCGCCTTGATCTTTCACGCGACGATCACGACGCGGTGTATGAATATGGTATGCGGATTTTTCTTGGATTCACCGATGAACTCTACCTCAGTCAAATGGGTGAAAAACCGCCGAGTGTTGATGGGCAGTTCCGATCGGTGATCGAAGAGATGATGACGATGGGCGGCCACTTAGAGTCGTTCCAGGGAAATCTGCACTCCAAAATCGACGAATAAGAGTTCATATTTCACATTTGCCATCGACTGGAATGCTTTGGTGTTTGGAGAGCAGATGTGCTAAGATAGCCCTATGAGCGATCTGTACCGCGTAAAACTTGAATCATTCGAAGGCCCAATGGACCTGCTGCTGTACCTCATCCGTAAGCACGAGGTCGATCTGCACGATATCCCGCTGTCGTTGATCGCCGATCAGTACATCGGGTTCCTCGATGATGTAGACCGGATCGATATTGATCTGGCAGGCGAGTTCTTGGTGATGGCGACAACGCTGATGGAACTCAAGAGCCGCATGCTCGCAGCCCAGGCCGACGCACGCGACGCTGGCCCGGTTGATGATGATGACAAACCCTCTGAGCCCGGGGTCGATCCACGCATGGAGTTGGTGCATCAGCTTCTCGAATACAAGAAATACCGCGACGCAGCCGACGCACTCGATGAACGACGCAAGACCTGGGAGCAACGCTACCCGGTCAAGGCTGCACCCATCGACGACGAATCCGTCCGCGAAGCGATGGAAGAGATGGGCGAGCTTGAGCTCGAAGATTTAGATCTGTCTGATCTCGTTGAAGCCTTCCGTCAGATCGTCGCAAGCGTGGACTTTGCCCGGCTCGGCGAGCACGAGGTGATCTCCGACGACACGCCTTTGGAGGTGTATGTCGAGAACATCGTCGAGCATCTGCAAGCAAGCATCGCATCAGGAAGCACCGGCTCATCATCGCTGCGTTCGATGCTTAACGGCAAGACCCGCGCCGAGATGGTTGGGATGTTCCTCGCGATTCTGGTTTTAGTCCGCGACCAACGCATCGGAGTCACGATGAACGAGGGCGAAGTCGAGATGGAACTCCGCACAGATGTAGAGCAACCGACGGAGATTGTTGCGGTTGATGAGTTTGATTAATTAGGGAGTGATGTACAATGTCCTTATTTCCATGCCCTGAATGCAAAAAGAAAATCAGTGACACTGCGACAAGTTGTCCGAATTGCGGTCATCCATTTCCAGAAATCACTAATACACCATCCGTTATCTCTGAAGAACCCATATCCGGAAATAATGCACTCGGAGTTGGTTGTGTCATTGTGGCTGTCATCATAATATTCATGTGCTGTGGAGGTGGCCGATCTTGTGCAAATTCAACGAATACATCTTCAGGATCTGGGTCGTTAGGTTCGTCAGCGAAATCGCGAGAGATAGTATACAATAGTGACTGGGACGGTTCTGTTCGACAGGTAAAATCATGGCTAAAATCAAATGCGAAAGACCCTAAGTCATTAGAGTACATTGAATGGTCTGCAGTTATAGAAACAGATAATGGGTTTTTAGTTAGAGTGAAATATCGCGCTAAAAATTCATTTGGTGGATATGTAGTATCAAATCAAATGTTTAGTCTTGATTCGTCAGGGAATGTAGATGGGGTGGTCGATTATTGATAGTTCTTTGGGTGCCGTGGTTAAAATCTCGAAGAGATTTCTAACCACGCTCTTGAAATGGTCAGCGATCGAAGAACATGGTTAGAAAATCTTTCGGATTTTTAACCATGGCACCAAGATGTTTTGCTCAACTCAACCCCTCAACAAACCCTTTGAACCGATCCATCCCCTCATTGATCTGTTCATCACTGCACGCGAACGAGATGCGGACATGGTTGGGGCCGCAGCCGCCGAAGTCGTTGCCGGGGACGAACGCGATGTGGACCTCGTTGAGCATGGCTTCCGACAGGCTTGGTGCGTCGGTGATCTTGGCGCCGCCGGCACTGGTCTTGCCGAAGAGGCTGCTGATATCGGGGAAGACATAGAACGCGCCTGTGGGAGTGGGGCACGACACCCCAGGGATTTCTTCGAGGCGCGACATGATGAGCTTGGCTCGTGAGGCGAACGATTGACGCATTGTTTCAACGGTCTTGGCAACCTCTGGATTCGTCAAGGCTTCACGCAAAGCTGCGTAGTTAAAACTCGTAATGTTGCTTGTCATCTGTCCTTGCAACTTACCGATGCCTTTGATGAGCGACTTGCCGAACTCGCCGGGCATCGCGGCGTATCCGATCCGCCATCCGGTCATCGCGTAGGCTTTGGACATGCCGTTGAGTGTGATGACGCGTTCTGCGATTTCGGGGATCGAACCGATCGAGAAATGAGGGGTGTCGCCGTAGACAATCTTCTCGTAGATTTCATCGGTCAGCACCACCAGATTCGGTGCGATGTCGATCGCTTCATGGATGACCTTGCCCAAATCTCGCAGGTCTGATTCGGAGTACATGGTGCCACAGGGGTTCGAAGGCGAGTTGAGTATCAACAACCGTGAGCGAGGCGTGATCGCGTCTTGGAGTTGTCTCGGGGTGATCCGAAAATCAGCTTCTGGGCCTGCGACGATCTCTTTGACGACCCCGCCGGAGAGTTCACAGATTGGACGGTACGACACCCACGACGGGGTCGGCAGGATCATCTCCCACGGGTCTTCACCATACGCTGGGAAATCGAAGAGGCACTGGACTGCAAGGTAGAGCGCGTGCTTGCCGCCTGTGGAGATGGCGATGTGCTCACCGGTGAGTCCTTGGATATTATTTTCTGTTGTAAGTTTGTCGGCGATACACTCTCGTGATGGCATGTCGCCGACGACGGGCATGTACTTGGTTTGTCCGTCTAGCATCGCCTTGATCGCAGCATCTTTGATCGGTTGCGGCGTATCAAAGTCCGGCTCGCCGGCTGCGAACCCAAGGATATCAACGCCGCTGGCTTTGAGTGCCTTCGCCCGGCTGTTGAGGGCAAGTGTGACGGACGGCTTAAGGCTCATGACCCGCTTGGAGAGTGTTGGTGTGCTCATAGACAATGATAGCGCCGGCAGAGCGGAAGAAACGGCAGGGAGTTGCTTAGAACGATCCTGAGGTGATTTCTTCGCGCAGAGGCATCAAGAGATTTGGTAGGGCGTACTCATCGACGAGGTTTTGGCCTCGTTCGATCATCTCATTGAGCTTGGGGGTGAGCTCTTCGAGGTTGGTGACGGGGTCATATTTGCGGAGGGTCAGGTAGACCGAGATGGGCTCGGTGTTGGGTTCGTTGGTCTTCTTGCCTTTGGATCGGGTCTTGACCTCGAAGTGGACTTCTAAGCCGTCGTCTTCGACGAGCTTCATGCCCATCGAAGGCTGGCAGTCGAGTACATTGATCCCATCGGTGTCGAGCAGAGCAGCCATCGGCGAGCCAGCAAAGAGGGCGTTGGCGGCGATCGCGTCGTGATTGCCCTTGGCGGCGAGGTCG
>JAESSR010000299.1 GCA_016764015.1 Phycisphaerales bacterium | reverse complement strand
GCGTTCTGGTTTAACGAAGTGGTCAAGGCTCGTGTCGACCATGAGCAGGGGTACATCCAGTATGTGTATTCGCTCGCGCCCAAGTGGGGCGGCAGCATTGAGGAAATGTATGAGGTAATGGACTCCGTAGTTGAGCTTTCAAACGAGCACAGCAACATGGGCTATATCATGCTCGAGATGATGGCATCGATCACACGCCAGCTCGATGATGGGCATGCGGTATTGCTCGACGAAAAATACCTCGGGGTTGCTACCAGGCTGATGTACGATGAAATCGAATCTCCGCTCCCGTATAAAAACAAATGGCAACTTCGCACGGCATTAAGGCTTGTTGCGATGGCGCACTTTAAGTCAAAGAACTATGAAGAGAGCGCAAAGCTGCTTCAAGCCGGCGGGGGGATGACTGACAAAATATTTTCTCCGTGGAGAGAGAACAATCGCTTTAGTCGATACGCCTCTTTGCTGGCTACATCTGCATCGCACAAAGTTGTCGAAGGGCTCGTCGCTCATGACCAACACGATCCAGAAGCGGAACTCAAAGCATTCAAAGAAGCCTGCAAGATCATCGCGAAAAACTCGTCGTCGATTGACCCGGAAATCATTGGCGATCCGCTCGAGCAAATTGAACAACTCGTTGATCGCTTGGATCCGCCCAAAGATTGGGTCGCATCTGCCGGCGGGCTTGTGAGAATCGGTTCTATTGCAGCGATCATTCTTCTTATTGGCGTGTGGGTAGTGTTGAAGTTGATGAAGAGATCGCCTTCGTAAAAATCAGTTCATAAAAAAACAGGCCGTGCCTCCACCAGAGAGTAGTAGATGCACGGCCGGGAACAAATCTAAAGATGTCCACTCTCAGGTGTTTCGAGAGCACGCACAATAAAGTCGGCAAAGTGCAACTTACTCGTTCTCTAAGGCATTGAAATATTCGCTATACGGTCGGATGCCTACGAACTTGTCGGTTGGCTCGCCGTCTTTGAACACAATGACTGTTGGGATCGAAGACACCCCGTACTTAGCAGCTAGGTCTGGGTGATCGTCGATATTGACCTTGGCAATCTGGGCCCGTCCTTCAAGGTCGGCCGCGAGTTTGTCGATCGTCGGCCCAAGTGCTCGGCAAGGCCCGCACCAAGGTGCCCAGAAATCAATGAGTGTCAGTGTTGAGGACTGGATCGTCTCATCAAATGTTAAGCTGGTGATTTCGAGTGTGAGTTGTGTGGTCATGGCAGTTTTCCTTTAAATGTACGCCAGCGTTCAATATCGACCGGTGGCACAAGGAGAACGCCAAGACAGACCGTTCTATTTCAAAATGGGCAAATTTAGCGTGAATCAGCGGCTGTGGCTGCATTTGGTGGTGTGAATCCAGTTGAACCAGCTCGCTCGAGAAGAATTTCGGCGATTTGGCGTGCATGATCAGCCGGTTCGCGGGTTTGGACCTGTCTTGCGGTACACATCGCGCCCGATGCAATCATGCCGAGCATTCTGCCCAGGGTTTCAGGGTCTGGGAGCTCAGCTTGTGAACAGAGCTGTCCAAACAGGTTGGCGACCGCGATTTGATGGGCCCGGGCTGCTTTGGCAGGTGCAGATTCTGGGTCTGGGAACTCGGCGACCGCTGCTTGGAACATGCACCCGCAGAACTCAGGATCGGAGAACCACATCGCAAAGGCGTCGAAAACGCCCAAAATTTGTTCGTACGGATCGCTTGTATTCGCAGTCACAGCCTCTCCAATGCGAGCAATCATCTGTTGGCTGGTTTTTTCGAGCACCGCGACGATGAGCCCATCCTTCGACCCAAAGTTGTTGTAGAGCGTCATTTTGGCAACGCCTGCTTCGGAGAGCACGCGATCGATGCCTGTGGTGTGGAAGCCTTCGGTTTCGAAGAGTCTTCGGGCGACTTCAAGCAGTATTTCTCGTTTGGGGGAAGCCATTATATACTCCGGGCATTTTCGAGGGTGAAAGTGAAAATTGTTGAAGAAAAAGATAAATAAACAGAACGATCGGTGTATTGTATCGTATACTGTGTGTGAACGCAAGTCGTTTGCGGAAAAACAATGAGGATTCTGAAAAAGAGTTCTAGTTCAGAGAATATGGAGACCAACATGCCACGGATTCACCCAATCGCCATCAAAAATGCACCTGAGGGCAATCGCCCAATCCTTGAAAATATACAAAGCGGTCTTGGACGCGTTCCAAACCTGTTGGCAACCTTCGGGCACTCCACAGCAGCATTGAATAGCTATGTGATGCAAAAAGAAGCATTGGCCAAGGGTTCACTCGGTGCTCAGTTTGGTGAATCAATCGCGATCGCAATGGCTTCATTCACCGGATGCGGATACTGCGCCTCCGCACATGAAGCGATCGGCAAGGGCGCTGGGCTTTCTGATGAAGAACGCGTGCTCAACCGAAAGGGTGAGGCGTCCGATCCCAAAGTACAAGCTGGGATCAACATGGCCAAGTCAATTGTTGAAACCCGAGGGTGGTCGAATGACGAAGCATTCGCCGCTGCCAAGGCTGCGGGGCTCAGCGATGCGGAGGTTCTTGAGGTGCTCGCGATTGCGATGTTCAACCTCTACACGAACTACGCCAATCACTTCCTCGAAACCGAGAACGACTTTCCAGCTGTTGAACTCGACGAAGCAATGGCTGTTTGATAGATACAGAGCGGCTTAGCGGCTGCTGATGAAATGAGTGCTTGTGGTTTTCCCTCAATCATGAGCACCAGGGGCGGCCCCCGGGTCTGGAGGCCGTCCTGCTTGAATACAAAATGGATCACCCATTTCCTGCGTCGTGCCGTCCGAGTGTTTCGGGCGGCACGATTTTTAGTGGGACGGAATTGGTGCCGTGGTTAATAAATCTCGTAGAGATTTTTAACTACGAACGATGGATATGTTCTCAATGACACAGGAAGATCAAAGAGCGTAGTTAAAAACCCTTCGGGTTTGTTCACCACGGCACCGGGGTGTGTGCAACCCTACACTTGTACATGTCCAATGAGCCTGACCAATCCAACGAGATTCAACCGATCAAAGGGATTATCGTGGTCGATAAGCCTCTGAATCTCACATCGATGAATGTGTGTTCGATTGTGCGCGGTCGGCTCAAAGCCGGCGGTGCCCCCAAGCGTGTCAAAGTTGGTCACGGCGGCACGCTTGATCCACTCGCAACCGGTGTGCTCGTTGTGCTGATCGGCAAGGCAACGAAAATGTGCGACGAGGTGATGGCCGGGGTGAAGGGCTATCTCACGACGGTGGATTTGTCGCAGGTCTCGACCACCGATGATCTTGAGGGTGAGAAGACCGAGATTGTTCCCCCGAGCATCCCAACGCTCGGAGAAATCGAACATGCGTGCGCCAAATGGACTGGCGATGTGATGCAGAAGCCGCCGCCGTATTCTGCGATTAAGGTCAACGGGCAGCGTGCGTACGCACTTGCTCGCAAGGGTGAAATGGTCGATCTTGAAGCTCGTCCTGTCCGGATCGATTCGATCAAGGTCGTTTCGTATGAGTGGCCGATGCTGACAATCGATGTTGTGTGCGGCAAAGGAACCTACATCCGTTCACTCGGGCGAGATATCGGCGCCGAGCTTGGTGCGGGCGGGATGCTCACCGCATTGCGTCGGACAAGAGTGGGGCAGTTCACGCTCGCTCAGGCAGTCACTCTTGATGATGTGCCAAACCCGTTTGATCCGGCAACGGTGACTATGGATATGGATTAGGTTCTGTCTCATAGCTCCATTTTATTCGCGCACTCGCCTCTCCCGGGCTCCCGGTGAATCCGGTTTCGGGCATGGCGGCGCATCGGCTGATGTTCCCCGCGTTGGCGGTTCATGCTGATCAGGTTCGTGCGGGCTTAACTTTGGCGGACGATCTTTCATCGGAATAATCGAAATCGCGATAGGATCGGTTGGGCAAGCGTGCACGCACAACCCGCACCCGGTGCATGTGTCAGCATTGATGGTCGGGATCTTGCGCCAATCGTGTGCGATGACATGTTCAATCGGGCACACATCAATGCACAATGAACATTCCTCGCCGATGTGAGATCGGCAAGATGTTCGATGCACGATCGCGTGTCCCATCTTGACGGGGAGCAACGCGTCGATGATGTCTTCGCCTTCGATTTTGCAGGCAGTCGCACACGGACGATCCTCGCACATAATGCACCCGCCAAGATTCGGATCAACCACAGGCGTTTCAAACGCCTTGCCATACACCCCGCCGAGCTGCACAAGCGTTTTGGGCGGGCACGCATCGATGCACGCATTGCACTTGGTGCATTGAGCAGTAAACGAAATCTCATCAATCGACCCCGGCGGACGATGAAACACCGCAAGTCGCGGCGTCGGCGGCGAATCATCAGAAACAGGCTCACGGATTGTCTTTTCGATGTGTTTGCGTACGCCTTGGGCTTGCCCCATCGCGTAGCCGATAGACTGCGCCAACCCAAGCCCGAGCTTGGATCGCAGCATTTCCCGACGAGAGATTGGGTCTTTTTTGTCCACGCACACTCCGAGGGACAATGATCGTACAAACTATTCTAGGTCGTGTATGACGGCT
>JAESSR010000298.1 GCA_016764015.1 Phycisphaerales bacterium | reverse complement strand
CCCACCAAATGTATCATCCATATACGACCCAACGACAATCACATTTCCGCTTATAGCGACCGATTGGCCATAAATGTCCACCGGACTGCCATCGAAGGCTGAAAGTTTGAACAACTCGGGAATGCATATTTGTGCATGTGCTGACACCGCAAACCATGCGCAGACCATGCAAGTGATCCAAAATCCGGCGTTTCTTTGATATTTTAGCTGCCTCATTGTCCAAGCCTTTCTTTTAAAACATACTTATTTATATACTATCGGACGATCTCAGTTTAAGCCTACAAAAAAGCCCCCTTGATACGCGGGGGAGGTAATGAGTCGAATTGAGATAAAATTCGTCAACTACTTCAACTCACCCATCGACGCGGCGAGGATGTCGCAGGCTGCTTTGAGGTCTTTCTTGTCGATCATTTCGGTGACGGTGTGGATGTAGCGGGTGCCTACGGTGATGCCGATGGCTTTGGCTCCGGCTGCGGCTTGCTGGGCGGCGGCTCCGTCTTGACCACCAGCAGCGAGGATTGAACGCTGGTATGGGATGCGGTTCTTCTTGGCGATCTTTTCGACGGTCTTCACCATGTCGTAATCGGAGATGAAGCTGCCATCCTTGATGTGGAGGGCGAAGCCCTTGCCGTGATCGGTGACGGTCTCAGCCGCAGGGACACCTGGGGTGTCGCAAGCGAGTGTCACATCGATGCCGAAGCCGTAGTCTGGCTGGATGGCGAACGATGCAGTCCGAGCTCCTCGGAGCCCGACTTCTTCTTGGGTTGTGAAGGCCACAACGACATCGCAGGCGTGCCCGGTTTTGGACTTGGCGAGCTTGCGGACACTTTCTATCCCGAGCCAACACGCGACACGGTTGTCGAGTGCTTTGGAGACACACTTGGTGCCGAGTTCGAGGAACGGCTCGTCCATAACGATGTAGTCGCCAATTTGGAAGTTTTTGTTGACCTGAGATGCGGTCATGCCGGTATCGATGAAGAACTCTTTGACCATCGGAATTTTTTTACGATCCTCAGGACTCGATATGTGCAGTGGGCGCCCGCCGGGGTTCATGATGGCTTTGAAATCGCCATTTTCTGAGCACACCATGACTCTGCGGGAGAACAAGTTTCGTGGATCGAAGCCGCCGGCGGGGTTGACCCAGAGGAACCCTTTATCGTCGATGCTCGAGACATAGAACCCGATTTCGTCCATGTGGCACAGGAGCATGATGGTCTTTGCGTCGCCCTTGCGGATCACGCCTTTGGCGGTGCGGGCTTTGCGCCTACAGATGAGCGAACCCATCGCGTCGGTTTCGACGGAATCGAAGAGATCGCCGATTTCGGATTCGATGAGTTCGCGGACGCGTTCTTCTCGTCCGGGGATGCCTGGCATTTCACAGAGGCGTTTGAGTAGATCAATATTCACGAGTGACTCCTTGTCGATGTATTTCATGAAACCATTTGTTCAGATTTACTGATACTGTTGAACAGATTGTAGGTTGCTCAATCTCAAAACTCTGGAGCGTTGTTGTCCTATTATATTGATCCTATGCCTGAGATACCCAACCAATCGCCGATGCTTGATAATCACACGAAGCGTGAAGCATTCTTTTTGCCGTATGGATTGCCTGAATGTCCGAGCCAGGTTGTCGAAACATTTGGTGATCTTGATATGGAATACGCTGCGATCCGCAAGGGGTGTGTGATCTTTGATCAGCCACATGTCGGAACGATCGTGGTGACGGGCTTGGAGCGTGGAGATTTTCTCAACAATATGCTCACCGAAAAGGTTGATGATCTCAAAGCTGGAATGAGCAAGCGGGCCTTCTGGCTCAATCGTAAGGGGCGGATTGATGCGGACATTCGTGTCACTCAGCGTGAGCGCGATATGCTGTTTTCGCTCGATCGCCATTTGTGCAAGGCGATTGCTGAGACGCTTGCCTCGTTTGTGTTTGCTGAAGATGCTAATCTCGTTGATGCGAGCGATCGGCTGCATCGATTGAGCGTCCATGGGCCGACCGCGGGCAAGTTGATTGCATTGGCTGTCGATGATGCTGATTCTGATTCTGAGATTGAATCACTCCTTAAATACACGAATATGCAAGTGACGATCGCTGGCGTTGATGTCTCGGTTGACCGCGAAGATTTGACGGGTGAGATCGGGCTTGAGTTGTGCATGGATCGTGATGACGCGAGCAAAGTGTATGAACGATTGATCGAAGTTGCAGAAAATCATCCTGAACTCAAAGCTCGCGAAACAGGATGGCTTGCGATCAATGCAGCAAGGATCGAAGCAGGGCACCCGATGTTCAATATTGATTTTACGGAAACCAACTTGCCTGTGGAATCCGGAATTATTGAAGACCGAGTCAGCTTCACCAAGGGGTGCTACCTTGGGCAAGAAGTCGTTGCGAGAATGCACGCACGCAAGGCGTGCAACAAGCAGATTGTCGCATTGAAGGTTGAAGGCGAGCAGATCACCACTGAGCAGCAAGAAATTCATCAGCCGACCGGAGGCTCACAGATATTTGAGCCTGGTAAAGAAGGCGAGACTCCGGTTGGGAATGTGACGAGTTCGACGATCTCGCCGATGCTTGGGGCGGTGCCGATCTGCTTTGCGATGGTGAAAGCTTCGTGTATGAATCCCGGCACAAAGCTGATAGTCAGTGCCGAGGGCAAGCTGGTACCTTGCACAGTTCAGGAATCGCTGGTCTTTTGGTCAAAGCCCGATGCACACTGAACAAAGCATCTTGCTTGGTAGAACGGGCTTCCAGCCCGTTTCTTCTGCTTGATTGAACTGGCATGAAACAAGAAACGGGCTAGGCCGTGTCTAATGGTTCTTTCCGGGTGGCCCGACGGAGGATTCTTATGCTCCTTCGGGATCGGAGCTATTGATTATCTACCCGAAGGAGCCGAAGACGGCTCCGACGGGGCACCCAGAAAAAGTGATCCATAAGCCGTCAGAAACGGGCTGGAAGCCCGTTCTACTTAAGATTTTCGATAGTGCAGTTCAATATCGTTGTCGATCTGCTTCGATCGGATGAGATCAAGCGGCGCATGTCGTTGAGCTTTGGAGCATCGCGCCCGGTTGCGACTGCTTTGGCTTGATCATCAGCCATGATCCCGGGCGCGAGATGAACGATCGCCTCGTTGATGAGGTTGTGCTCGATCAACGATCCAAGAACACGCGGGCCGGCTTCGACCAAGAGCGTGGTGATGTTTTGGTCGGATGCGAGTATTTTCAGAGCGTAATCGATATCGACATGCCCGTTGACTATTGGAGATTCAATAGTGATGCATGGGGTGGTTGCGAACTTCGCGGGATCAGCCGTGCAGATGATTGTTGGGATGGTATTGGCGGTTTGAACCAGATTCGAGTTCTGATCGAGTCTTGCGTGGGTATCAAGAATTACTCGTTTGGCGACCTTGCGGACTGATCGGCAATCTCGCGCAGTGAGTATTGGGTTGTCGGCGATGGCGGTGCCTATGCCGATCATGATGGCGTCGACCTTCGCTCGCATACGATGGACACGCGCTCGACAGCGAAGATTTGAAATCCATTGGCTCTCGCCGGTGCGTGTTGCGATTCTGCCATCGAGTGTTTGGGCCCATTTGGCGATCACCCACGGGCGACCGGTTTCGATACGATGGATAAACGGATCACTCAAATGCGTGGCGTTTGAGCTGATATCGGTGAGTACAACTTTGATGCCTGCATTGCGAAGGATTTGGATACCGCCGCAGGATATATCGGCGGGGTCTTTTCTTGCAATGATGACCTTGGCGATGCCGGCTTCGATGACTGCCTCTGTGCAGGGAGGTTGTTTTCCTGTGTGTGAGCACGGCTCGAGGGTGCAGTAGAGTGTTGCTCCGCGTGGATCATTTCCTTGGGCATTGCAGTTTGCGAGTGCTTCGCGCTCCGCGTGGAGAGAGCCGAACTTGGTGTGGTGCCCTATGCCGATGATTTTATTATCTTTTACAATAACTGCCCCGACCATTGGGTTGGGCTCGACATGGCCGAAGCCTCGGAGTGCCATACGAGCAGCAAGGTCGAGATAATACTTTGTTGATGCAGACTCACTCATGCCAATCGCACCATCGCTTTTCGTTCTTCGGGTGTGATTGTGTTCTGCATATCGCTGAGCCATCGTCGAGCATCTTGAACATACCCAGCGGTTGGTTTGAGTTCTGCATGGCGGGTTGCCCAGTATCGGTTGAATCGCATCATGGCAAGTTCACGCACGAGTTTGGCGGCCATTGAGGCGAGGGCGACCGGGAAGTATGCGTCGTCCGCCTTAGGCGTGAGCACTATGCCCAGTTCGTCACCTGATCCGTATCGGCTTGCCCTTGGTGTTTCTTCATGGGTTTCAAGATCAGCAAATACTTGAGAGAGCATTCGGTGATATTGCGTTCGTCCGCCTTGGCGATCGCAGATGATTCGGGTGTGATCAAAGCCTGCCCTTTTGGCTTGCATTGTTTTCAAATGATGCAGCAGCCCTTGCTCGGTTGCTGCTGCCTTGGATCGGCGGGCGAGATAAATATCATTGAACTCGTTCACATCGATGATCTGCACCTGAATATCTATCAGTTCCACTCCCTGCTTGTGCGTGACTGTGCGAAGATGTGATGTATCAATACTCAGCAGGTCATTTGATGTACCCAGCGGTAGTTCGATCGGTTCTCCGGCGTACCAGGGCTGATCTTCAAGACTGGCACCGAGTCGCTCGAAGAGTTGGATATCGGTCGTTGGAATCTCGCCATCGCGGGCTCCAAGAAATGCGAGCACTCCGCGCTCAAGATGAACTAATGGATGTTTAGTTTTCACTGAGTTAGAGAGCTTGAGATTCTTTGAGTCCCCCACCGCGATCTTGGATTTGGCATCTTGCTTTGTCTTGCCAACCGCTTGATGCAAGATCGACCAGAGATCAGGGGCTTTCTCACCTGGCGTCCAGCCTGCGATCGAGAAACTTGATTGCGCGACGCACAGCGGACCGAGCATCGGGCCATAGCCTGCTTCGTCTATTCCTGTGTACATCAATGGCATCGAACGCGTCCTGTCTTTTTCTATCTTCTCTCTTCTCTAAAAAGAGATATCACACCTTGGGATTGTAGGGAGGGCGATGGTGTGATCGGGGCATTCGTTGCAGGCGGAACCCTTGATTCCATCGGAATACACCGGAACTTGATCCAATAAAGAGTTGATCCGATCAGAGAATCGAGGCCTGTCATGTTTTAGGCCCGATATCGATCACCAACGATTCGAAGGAACCACCAGTGCATACCAACACCAAATCAAACACCAATCATCTCGTACGCTCGGTCATGTTCATTTCACCGATCGCGCTCATCCTGGCTGCAGGAATGACCGGTTGCGAAAGCTCATCATCATTCACACGCACCAACAGCGATGACAACTTCACGACTGAGGGCAAAGCACAGCTTGCTGCAGTCGTGATCGACCCTTCGTTTGTCGAAGGCGTCTTCACCTCTGAGTCATATGTAGCCGAGGGCGGCGACTTTGCTCTGCCGCAAGAATGGGTGTCAGAAGCTCGCTCGGGCACGGCAGACATTGAAGCCCAGAGGGCAAACGCACAGGCATTCGAGGTGTATGCGGAATCAGCATTTACAGAATCCATGGCCAGCGCTGATGCGGATCTCCAGGACGCATTCGTATCCCAGCAAACCGGATATGCCGATGCACAACGGACACAGACCATTCACAACGCTCGTCTCGCACAGATGGATTCACAGATTTCAGCTCGCGGCGTAGAGTCTGACTCGAAGTTCAAGCGTCAAGAAACATTCTTGATCTCAGCCGTACAAGAATGGCAGTCAGAGATCGAACGCATGCGTTCAGAAGCTGATAAAGACTGGTCATCATCACTTGCCAAGCACGATCATATGATGACGACTTTCCAGGCTGTCCAGGATCGCGGGGCCGCTGAAATCAACGAGATGATCCAGATCGCTGACTTCACTGAAGTCAGATCTGCTTACAAGGTGAAGAACCTTCGTGCACAGGCTCAAGCAGTCGCCGAGCAAGCACAGGCCGAGGTTTCTAATCTAAATCAGTTGAT
>JAESSR010000297.1 GCA_016764015.1 Phycisphaerales bacterium | reverse complement strand
CGTGATCCTGATGCACCAAGGAACAACACTTCGCCCGCAGCGAAGCCCTTGAATCCGGCATTGTTGACTCGGCCCGTGAGTCCGAAGAGCAGGACCTTGTACGCCTCGGTCACTTGGGCGGCCGTGAGGTAGTGCGTCTCGGAGAACTGGTAGATGGGGACGGTGATGTCCACGCCGTTGACGCTGTCGGCCGTCACTCCGATCCCGCCTTGGAAGTTTGGAGCGGTTGAACCCGGGGCGGCGTATGTGCCGATGGTTTGTTTGGATTGGGTGATGTGCTGGGAGCCGCCGCCGGTGTCGAAGTTGAAGACACTCTCGCCGGTTTGAGGCGGAGTTGATTGCTGGTTGGGCGCATACCGCACAGTCGCGTCCCAATGATCCGGCCCGACGGGTTCGACGGCCACCGCCTGACGCGGCAGGTTGTCATAGGTTGTCGGGCTAGCGGCTTCAACAGCGGCTCGTGCAGCAAGATCATCATCAGTTCCACGCACCGTGTAGCCGAGTTCAGCCGACGGGTTGTCGCCCGTGGTTGATCGTCGGCTCTCAAACTTTTCGGTGACGGTGATAGGCATCAGGAAGCCCTCAGCATCAGAGATGATAAGATTGACGACATGCCTCGTTTATCTTCAGTTATCAAAGCAACATGCGGCGCGGTCACAACAGTAGCGATCACTGGCTCGATTACGCTAATTTTTCTCAGCCGTGGCGATCCTTGGCGTTTTGGCCAACAACACGAACCACACTGGTCTTGGGCGATTGGAAGCGGACGGCTCAAACTGTGGGTCGCTGAGCCGGGTATATTTGCCCCAACAGATACATGGGCGAGCTCATGGTATCGAGGTCTCGATGGGTCACCGACCCGCTGGGACTTTACATTGCATCGTGGATCGACGGGAGGTGTTGTAGTGATGGCAATTCCTCTGTGGAGTCTTGCACTTGGCGGCAGCATGCTTGGAATCGGTGTCCTTGGATACCCAGAGCTTCGCCGAAAGCGTCGCAGGCGAGATGGCCGATGCCTCAAATGCGGATATGACCTCACAAGCAATATTGATGAAGTATGCCCCGAATGTGGGACGGCAATAGTGTTACGCAAAGGACAACCCTCCAGTTTGTGATGCGGTGACGAGTTGTTTGGTGTTCTTGGCGGTTTGTTCACTGGCCTTGGCGGTGCGTTCGGCGATTGGATCACTACCTGCAAGGCTCTGGACAGCCAGTGCGTTGAAGGTGCCTCGGGTGACCACACCGGATTGACGGAGTGTGCCGCCGAGTCCAGCGAGCTGGTTTTGTATGCGGGCGATGAGGTCGTCGATGGAGCTGGTTGATGATTCGCCGGTGTCGGTTTCGCTTCGTTTCTTGGCAGCTTCAGCAATCGCTTCGTCGAGTTGTTTGCGGGCTTCTTCCAATGCTTGCTGGGTCGCTTCGATCTTGGAGTTGGTGCGGTCGTCGAGCTTCTTCTGGGCTTCTTCGAACTGCCGACCGATCTCGGCGAGCGTGGCTTCGTTTTCGTTTGATGATCGATCCCGTTGACGATTTCGGCTCTGTTCACGATTGGCGAGTGCCTGCTTGGTTTGCGATTCGATCTCGTTGAGCCGGGCTTCGAGTTGGTCATCGATGCCCTGTTTGGCGGCCTTGACATCGAGCGTTGAATCGAACAATCCTTGGATTTCAAGCATCCGCTTGGCGACGAATGAGGTCGCCGTCTCCCATATCTTCTTGAACCCGCTGGCGAAGTTTGTCCATGTCTTGGAGAGGAAGGCCGTCGTTTCGATCCACGCAACCTCGATGGCGTGGAAACCGATCTGGGCGGCCGCCAATGCTCCGAACCACATCTGCTGTGCGGTGGAGATGAAGAACCGTTTGGCTTCAAGCCATGCCCGATTGATCACGGCGATGCCTTGCTCCCATGCGAGTTTGAGCGAGAGCCAGAGGATTTGGGCAGCCAGTGCGACATCACCAGCAGCCAATGCATCAGACATTCCGCCGACGACCTTGGTGACGGTTTCTTTGAGTTTGCCGAACTGCTCGCTGAGCCATGACAACGCTTCACCGCCCGCACCGCTTGAGGTCAGGATGGCGGCACCGATACCGATCGCCGCTGCGGCAACCAGCCCGATCGGCGAGAGCAATGCGGCGAGCACCGTGCCCATGATCCCGATCGCTGCGCCGACGCCGGTGATGATCGCGGCGAGCGAACCGAACACCGCACCAATGGCAACGATCGCAACCCCGGCGATGACCAACGCGATACCAATCCCGATCACGGCGACGGTCACCTTGAGGATTGTGACGACGAGTTGACGGTTCTGGTTGATGAGATTGGTGATCCAACCCGAAATCTTGGTGATCGCATCGGCTGCTCGGCGGACTGGTTTCTGGATCGCCTCGCCGATGGCAATGGCGACGCCTTCGACCGCCGAGAGCAACTTACGGAACGAGCCGCCGATGCCTGCATCCATTTCCTCGGCTGTCTTGACCGCCAGCCCAGCGGAGTTGGTGATCTTGTCACGGAGTTCGTCGAACGCCTCGGCGGATGATGCGAGTTTGAGAGCAGCCGCCTGCCCACGACCGAACAGCGTCTCGAAGATGGACAATCGCTGTGCAGAGCCGAGGCCTTTCGTCGCCTTGGCCAGGTCGTTGAGGATGTCGGCGAGCGGGCGAAGGTTGCCCTGAGCATCGACGGCTTCGATACCAATCTTCCGCAGATCGGCTTGCTTGGATTCATTGGAGAGGTTCTTGTAGGCCCGGGCCAGTGCGTTGCCCGCGAGCGAGCCCTTGATGCCGTTGTTGGCGAGCACCGCGATCGCGGCGGCGGTTTCTTCAATGCTCGCGCCCGCCTCGGCGGCGATCGGCGCGACGGGCTTCATGGCCTCGAACAAATCTTCGAGCGTCTGGGCGCTGCCGTTGGCCGTCGCAGTGAGCACATCCGTCACGCGGGCCATTTGGCAACGGGAAGATTGAACCCACGCAAAGCCGCGCCTGCGATCTCGGTCGCTCGGGGAAGGTCGGTGCTCGTCGCGCGGGCCAAGGCCAGCACGGCTTCGGTACTTCTCAAGATTGCCTCTGGTTTGAACCCTGCTCGACCAAGTTCGGTCATAGCTTCAGCGACTTGCCCGGCTGTGAATGAAGTCGTTCGCCCGAGTCGTTTGGCTTCCTCGCGGAGTGACTGAAACTGTGCTTCAGTCGCCCCGGTAACCGCTCGCACCTGACGCATCCGGTCATCGAATCCGGCAAACACACGGGTCGATATGGCAAAGCCTGCCGCGAGTCCTGTACCGATACCAGTGAGGCGTGCGCCGATCCGCTGCACCGATGAACCGAACGCCTTGAGTCGTTTCTGGGCGCGGTTGAGCCCGCGGACAAGTTTGTTGTCGTTGGCGTAGAGCTCGATGTAGGCCGCCCCTGCTCGGATGCCGCGTGCGGATGCCATGCGATTCTCCGATCAGGTGTTGATGGTGCCCGATTGCGGAGTCAGGTTGGTAGGTGGAGCGACCCGCCCTTCCTTCATCCCCTTGTTGAACGAGGATTCCTTCTCCTTGTGGAGCCGCCCAGTTCCGAGGAAGAGGCCGACGAGGCCGGTCATGGCGGGAAGTGCTGGGCCGAGCATGGGGATGCCTGCGACTGTTGGACCGATCTGATCAAGGGCGGACAGCGTCAACTGGCTAAAGATGCCTCGGATTTCACCGGCCCTTTCAATGTTGGATTTCCACTGCGAGCCGGTGCGTTGGGTTTCTTCGAACCACGCGCGGTACTCGGCCTCCGCTTCGTTGAGCGAAGTTGTCGCGGCCAATCCGGTTGATTGCTGGACACGGTTGGGTGTTTTGACGCGGACGATATCGCCGAGATCAAAGCCGGAGCATGCACCGAGCGAGAGGGTGATCATGATGAGTGCGAAGCCGTAGGCGTAGTGTCGGTGTTGCATGGGTGCGCCTCCTTGCGCGTGG